>NZ_JTJP01000064.1:0-16768 GCF_001678575.1 Gallibacterium genomosp. 1 | reverse complement strand
CTCGTGTTGAAAGTAGAAATCTACCACTTGTTGTTTAAATGTTTGGTTATATTTAGTCATAAAAAATCTGCACCTCTGTATGTTGTTGGATAATAAGTCCAACTTTTGGGGTGCAGATCATATAGTGCATTAATGTCTAGAGAACATAATGATAGTAATATCATTGCTTTTGGAGCTAAAGTAGTAGCACCAGAAAAAGCTTTAGCATTAGCAACATTATGGATAAATACACAATATGAGGGTGGACGTCATCAACAACGTTTGGATATGATAACTCGATTTGAACATCATCAATATTGATATGCTATATCAATAAAGAAAATATTGCTGAAATATTGTCAAATCCTTATACTTTTTAATTAGTCTAAAACGCACGCTAATGTTGGATATTCAGCGTGCGTTTCTTTTCCTAAGCAGAGCAAAATAGGATAGAAATTTAATGAAAAAACAAAAAATCATTTTAGCGACAGGTAACCAAGGAAAAGTCAATGAAATGGCGAATGTCTTAGCAGAATTTGGGTTTGAAGTAGTGGCGCAAACTGCACTAGGAATCGAAAGTCCGGAAGAAACGGGTTTAACATTTGTTGAAAATGCGCTGATTAAGGCTCGACACGCTGCAAAAATCAGTGGATTGCCGGCGATAGCGGATGACTCCGGTTTGGCAGTGGATTATTTAAATGGACAACCGGGATTATATTCGGCTCGTTTTGCCGGAGAACACGCTAGCGATGCAGATAATCGAGCGAAGTTGTTACGCTTGTTGGAAGGTGTTTCAGTAGAAAAACGGAATGCGAAATTTGTCAGTTGTATTGTGTTATTGCGATCAGCGGATGATCCAGTACCGATTATTGCTCAGGGAGAGTGTGAGGGAGTGATTACCGAACAAGAGATTGGAGAAAATGGCTTTGGTTATGACTCGTTATTCTTTTATTCTGAAAAACAAGCGACTTTTGCACAATTGAGTAAGGCGGAGAAACAGCAGATTTCACATCGGGCAAGAGCGTTAATTAAGTTACAACAGCAATTAAAATGATAGTTTTACCTCCTCTCAGTTTATATATTCATATTCCTTGGTGTGTGCAGAAATGCCCTTATTGTGATTTTAATTCGCATGCACAAAAAGGCGAAATTCCGGAACAGCAGTATATTCAACATTTGCTGGCGGATTTAAATCAACAGCTCAAATTTGTTCAGCAGCGGCAATTACATTCTATTTTCCTTGGTGGAGGTACTCCCAGCTTATTTTCTGCGGAAAGTATTAATTTTTTATTAGCCCAAATTGCACAGCGTATTCCATTTAGTCGGAATATTGAAATTACCTTGGAGGCTAATCCTGGGACAGCAGAAGCGCAACGTTTTTTAGGATATCGCCAGGCAGGAGTAACACGGCTTTCTATGGGAGTGCAGAGTTTTCACGATCAACAGTTACAACTGTTGGGACGTATTCATAACAGTAATGAAGCGAAAAAAGCAGTAACTTTTGCTAAATCGGCTGGATTTACACGTTTTAATTTGGATTTAATGCACGGATTGCCGAATCAAAGTGTAGATGAGGCATTGTCGGATTTGGCGCAAGCGATAGCATTGGCACCACCTCATCTTTCTTGGTATCAATTAACAATTGAACCGAATACACTGTTTGCTAGCAAACCACCTCGTCTGCCGAATGATGATGATCTTTGGAAAATTTTTGAATCAGGGCATCAAAAGTTGCTTGCCGCCGGTTATCAGCAGTATGAAACATCAGCATATGCAAAACCAGGTTTTCAATGTGAACACAATTTAAATTATTGGCGATTCGGTGATTATTTAGCGATTGGTTGTGGTGCGCACGGTAAAGTGAGTTTTAAAGATGGTCAAATTTTACGTTATTCTCAAACCAAACATCCGAGAGGTTATTTGCAGGGACAATACCGTTATCAACAGCATTATGTGGAATTGGAAGATCGTCCGTTTGAATTTTTTATGAATCGTTTTAGATTGTTGGAAGCTGTACCGAAAGTGGATTTTGAACAATTTACTGGATTAGGTTTGAATGTGATTGAAAAGCAGATAGACGAAGCATTAAAACAGGATTATATTGTAGAACGGGCAAAGAGCTGGCAAATTACTGAACACGGTAAACTATTTCTAAATGATTTGCTGACGCTTTTTTTATCAAACTCTTCTGGCGATTAAAATTTATTCAATAGTAAACTTGATCTTATGCGGAAAGAGTTAATGTTTTACCGAACGAGCAATTTATTGGACAATGCTGTATATGTTGTTCTATGAATTGAAATACCAAAAGTTGAATGAAAGGATGGCAAAATGGATCAATTAACAATGAAGAAAATGGCAGCAAATGCGGCATTACAATATGTAAAAGCAGATACAATTGTTGGTGTAGGTAGCGGCTCCACAGTAAATTGTTTTATTGAAGCATTAGGAACAATTAAACATAAAATTAAAGGTGCGGTAGCAGCCTCAAAAAATTCGGAAGAATTGTTGCTTGCACAGGGTATTGAAGTGTTCAGTGCCAATGATGTTTCCGGCTTAGATATTTATGTTGACGGAGCAGATGAAATTACACCGCATAAAATGATGATTAAAGGCGGTGGTGCGGCATTAACCCGAGAAAAAATTGTGGCAGCATTGGCAAAAACATTTATCTGTATTGTCGATCGTTCTAAACAGGTGGATGTGTTAGGTTCAACTTTCCCATTGCCAGTTGAAGTGATTCCAATGGCACGTTCTCAAGTTGCGCGTAAATTAGTGGCGTTGGGTGGCTCGCCGGAATATCGTGAAGGGGTAGTTACTGATAACGGCAATATTATTTTGGATGTACACAATTTTAAAATTCTTAACCCTGTTGAAATGGAGAAAGAGTTAAATAATGTTGCTGGTGTGGTAACTAATGGCATCTTTGCATTGCGTCCGGCAGATATCGTGATTGTTGGTAGCCCTGATGGAGCACAAATTCTCAAATAGATTTCACACATATAATAAAGGAAAATGCAAATATGACAGCTAAAGTATCATTAGATAAAGCAAAAATTAAATTCTTGTTGTTGGAGGGTGTGCACGAGAGTGCATTAGAGGTGTTACATAATGCCGGTTATTCCAATATCGAATATCATAAAAAAGCCCTTGATGAAGAAGAGTTAATTGAAGCGATTAAAGATGCTCATTTCATCGGTATCCGTTCCCGTACTCATTTAACTGAAAAAGTGTTGCAGCACGCACATAAATTAATTGCAATTGGTTGTTTCTGTATCGGTACTAACCAAGTGGATTTAGAAGCAGCAAAACAGCGTGGTATTCCGGTATTTAACGCACCATTTTCAAATACTCGTTCGGTAGCAGAATTGGTTTTAGGTGAGATGTTGTTGTTAATGCGCAATGTGCCGAAAGCAAATTTTGAGGTGCATCGAGGGGTATGGAATAAATCAGCAGCAGGTTCAAACGAAGCAAGAGGTAAAATCCTTGGCATTATCGGTTATGGTCATATTGGCTCGCAATTGAGTGTAATTGCCGAATCGCTTGGAATGCGTGTTTATTTTTATGATATTGAAAATAAATTGCCATTGGGTAATGCACAACAGGTTCGCACTTTGGAAGAGTTATTAACAATGAGCGATGTGGTTTCTTTACACGTACCAGAAAACAGCTCTACTAAAAATTTGATGAGTGCAGAGCGTATCGCACAATTGAAACAAGGGGCAATTTTGATAAATGCCGCCCGTGGAACCGTGTTGGATATTGATGCTTTAACCAAAGCATTGGAAGCTGGAAAATTACGTGGCGCAGCAATTGATGTATTCCCAAAAGAGCCGGCTTCTATTAATGAAGCGTTTGAATCACCGTTATGCCGTTTTGAGAATGTGATTTTAACTCCACATATCGGCGGTTCAACTTCTGAAGCACAAGAGAATATAGGTACGGAAGTGGCAAGTAAATTTGTCAAATATTCTGACAATGGCTCAACTGTTACTGCAGTGAATTTCCCTGAAGTGTCATTGCCGAGCCACAGTTTAGTGAAAGCAAAAAGGTTATTGCATATTCACCATAATCGTCCGGGTATTTTAAATAAAATTAACCAAATTTTTGTGGATAACGGTGTCAATATTGCTGCTCAATATTTGCAGACTGATGAAACAATCGGTTATGTTGTGATTGATGTTGAATCAGAAAACACAGAAAGTTTACAGCAAAAATTGAAGCAGATTGACGGCACAATTAAGGCGAGAGTTTTGTATTAGGTTTTTTACTTTGTATAGAGCATATGTAATTTAAAATAGAAGCAGCTCTTATTGTTAAGTAAGAGCTGTTTTAGCTTAAATTGTTCAGAGTGTGTTCATAACGAAAGAGTTACTATTATGGCTTTGTTAATTGATAGCATCAAAAAATAGTAAAATATAATTGATTTATGAAGTATTAGGTTTGTAAAATAAAAAATTTGGGGCTGTACTAGATAACTAGAATAAATTCTGCTTTACTAAATGTTCTAAAATGGAAATTTGAACTTTTATTTCACTGTGGTTAAAACGCCATTCACATTCCTTCAAATACAGTTCAAAATGCTCTTTGGGAATGCCGTTAAACTTCCGTAAGTGGCGTTTTGCCTGATTCCAAAAGTTCTCAATTCCGTTAATATGATTTTGTCGTTCAGCAAAATGTGTGCTGTGATTGATGCGAAAGTGGCTAAACTCACTCACATCAAGTACATCATAGCTTTTGTAACAATCAGTATAAACAATACTGTCAGGCTTTACCTGCTCACGTATTATCAGCAATAAAGTGGCAGTTTGCGTATTGGGCACAGCAACGGTGTAAACCTTGCCGTTGCGCTTCAGAAGCCCGAATACAGCCACTTTGCCGGCTCCCCGCGACCGCGTTTGCCTTTGCGCTGTCCGCCAAAATAGCTTTCATCAACCTCTACTTCGCCATCAAACATTTCCAGATGCGGGCTGTTATGGAAAATCAGTAAACGTAAACGATGAAAATAATAGGCAGCAGTGTTTTTATTAACGCCGGCTAATTGAGCTGCAGTGCGAGCACTAACACCCGCAATAAACAGTTCAATCAGTTTGTTTTGCTTGTACTGACTTAAACGACTTCTTCTCATAGGGATTATTCTAACCTGAAATTAGATTTCCCTAGTTATCTAGTACAGCCCCTTAAATATTTGTTTAAAACACCGTTTGGAGCAATTCAAGCGGTGTTTTTGTGTGGAAATTTTGCAAAAATGAACTTTCAGGCTGCCTGAAAAACATTATCCTTTATCTTTAATACTTTTAATGATTTGACAATTTTCAATTTCTTTATTTTGACAACCAATAATTTGTTCCAAAAATGATTTAACTTCTTGTAATTGCTTAATTTGTTCGTTGATATGTGATAAATGTTTTTGGGTTAATTCATCAACATCATCACATTGATGATTGGGAGTTGTTTGAAATGTCAATAAGACCTGAATGTCATTTAAAGAAAAACCGATATTGCGACAAGTTTTAATAAAGCGTAATTGTTCTAGCTGATTTTCATCAAAAACTCGGTAGCCATTAGCTTGAAAAGTTGGCTTGATTAAGCCTTGTTTTTCATAATAACGAATGGTTTCTAAATGCACGCCTGTTTGTTCACTGGCTTGTTTAATTTGAAAAATTTTTGACATTGTACTTGACTCTGTAATAACTACGGAGTTTATATTATAGCAAATTTCAATCATCTTTCGGAGTTTGTTATGGCGTGCCAAAGTTGTTGCAGTTCAAATCAGCCCATTCATCAATCACCCAAGTACAAAAAAGCCTTGTGGATTGTCTTGATATTAAATTTATCAATGTTCTTTGTGGAAATTGTAATGGGGATTAAATCGGGTTCAACTTCGCTGTTGTCGGACAGCTTGGATTTCTTGGGCGATAGTGCCAATTATTTGATAAGTTTGATTGTTTTGCCAATGGCATTAAGTTACCGTGCCAAAGCATCTATGGTTAAGGGGCTAACGATGGGCGTTTTTGGCTTATTTATTTTAATTACAACCATTTATCGTGCGTTTTATGGGGAAATTCCCAGTTATAGCGAAATGAGTATTGTGGGATTTTTAGCGTTATTGGTGAATGTGTCGGCATTGTTGATATTATTAAAATTCCGTGATGGCGACAGTAATGTCCGAAGTGTATGGGTATGTTCTCGCAATGATGCGATTGGTAATGTGGCAGTGATTTTGGCTGGCATAGCAGTTTATTTTTTTCAATCAAAATATCCTGATTTAATTGTGGCGTTTATTTTGGCATTTTTAGCATTACAAGCCAGTCAAGAAATCATCAAAAGGGCTTGGGTGGAAGTAAAAGTCAGTTAATTTATAAACACCGTTTGAATTTGATTTTCAAGCGGTGTTTTTGTTTGAGAATTTTGCAAAATAACTTTCAGGCAGCCTGAAAAACCTACACCCCTTTATTTTCCAGCGATTTTCGGTTTATCCACCACACCAGCGACAACATCACAGGCACTTCAACCAACACGCCCACCACCGTTGCCAATGCCGCCCCTGAATTTAAACCAAATAAAGCAATCGCCACCGCCACCGCCAATTCAAAAAAATTGCTTGTGCCGATTAAGCAAGCAGGGGCGGAAATGGCGTGGGGCAATTTAAGCCATTTTGCCCAAATCGCACTCAAGGCAAAAATGCCGTAAGTCTGCACCAATAAAGGAATGGCAATCAGCAGGATAATCATCGGCTTATCCACAATGGTTTGTGCCTGAAACGCAAACAACAGCACCACCGTCAATAACAATCCCAAGATAGACAAAGGCTTAAAACGCTGGCTGAATTGGCGAATTTTGTGTTCATCTTGCAAAGATTTGCGAGTGGCAACTCCCACAAGCAAAGGCAACACCAAATACAGCAACACGCTAAAAAACAGCGTATCCCACGGGATTGTGATGTCGTTGATACCCAAAAGTAGCCCAGCAATCGGGGCAAAGGCAAAAATCATAATCACATCATTTAAAGACACTTGCACCAGCGTGTAATTGGGGTCGCCTTTGACCAGTTGAGACCAAACAAAAACCATTGCCGTACAAGGTGCAACCCCAAGCAAAATCATACCTGCAATGTATTCGTTTGCCGATTGTTCATCTACCCAGCCAGCAAAAAACACCTTAAAAAACAACCAGCCAACAAGTGCCATCGTAAAAGGCTTAATCAACCAATTCACCGTTAAAGTCAGCCACAGCCCTTTGGGATTGTGGCGGATATTTTTAATGGCAAGCCAGTCAATTTGTATCATCATCGGATAAATCATCAGCCAAATCAGCACCGCAATCGGCAAATTGATTTGAGCCACCTGCATTGTGGCAATCCATTGAAAATAAGGCGTAAACCAAATACCCAGCCCCACGCCAAGCAAAATCGCCAACCCCACCCACACACTCAAAAATCGTTCAAAAATGCCCATTTTATGCCCCTTGTACGCGGATGATTTCGCCATCTTCTTTGACAAAATCACTGTGTAATACCACAGGTGAAATGCTCAGAAACACTTCGCTTGGACGGCACAAACGCACGCCTTTTTCGGTGATGACAATCGGGCGGTTGATTAAAATGGGGGCGGTTAGCATTGCCTTGATGATGTCGTTGTCACTCACCTCGTTGTCCAAATTAAATTGTTGATATTCAGGCACATTACTTCGCAAAAGCTCTCTGGGCGTGATGTTCATTTGCTTAATCAGTTGGCGTAGTGTGCGTTCATCGGGCGGGGTGTCCAGATAATGAATAATGGTCGGCTCAATGCCCAAATGGCGAATCAAAGCCAGCGTGTTGCGAGAAGTACCACATTTGGGATTGTGATAAATGCTGATTGGGTGCATAGTATGTTCCTTACTTCAAGAGTTATTGAAATGAATGGGCAAAAAAATTTGCTAACACGATTGGCAAAATTTTTCGCAATCGCCACCGCTTGCGTTTTCACAACAGCGATGCAATAAAAACTCAATCAAGCCGTTCATCATCGCCAAATTGGCGAAATAACGGACAAATTTTCCCTGCTGTTCACTGTAAACAAGGTTGGCGTTTGCCAAAGTTTTTAAGTGAAACGACAGATTATTGGGGGCAAGATTGAGCTGTTTTGCCAAATCGCCCGCCACCATACCACGCCCCCCTTCGGCGGTCAGAGCTTGGAAAATGGCAAGGCGTGTGGGCGAAGCAAGACTTTCAAACAGTTTGCTGGCGTGTTCGGTGTTCATATTCATAGGCGGTTAGTATAGCAGGGTGTGTTTTTCATTTCAATAGGTATTGAAATGATGTTTGTGTGTTCAGGTAGCCTGAAAAATTTAATGAAATGATTGCCGATAATCGAATTTGGTTTGGAGTAAAAGGCAATAATGTTCCCTGCATTAAACAATTTTTGTCTGAAGTAAAACAAGGGAGAACAAGCTCAACCATTTGGGAATATGATGAAGTTGGACATACGGATTCTGCTAATAGGGCTTTAAAAGAACTGATGGGTGGAAAACAGTTTTTTGATTATCCTAAGCCTGTTGATTTGATCAAACAAATATTGATTTTAGGTGGAAATGCTAATTCGTTGATCCTCGACTTCTTCGCAGGCTCTGCCACCACCGCCCACGCGGTGATGCAACTCAATGCCGAAGATGACGGAAATCGCCGTTTTATTTGCGTGCAGCTGCCTGAAAAAACGAACGAACAATCCGAAGCCTTTAAAGCAGGTTTTCACACCATTGCCGAAATATCCAAAGAACGCATTCGCCGTGCGGGCAAGCAAATCGCCGAACAATATCCTAATCAAACCATAGATACGGGTTTTAAAGCCTTTAAACTTTCAGTCAGCCATTTCAAACAATGGCAAACGCCCACAGAACAGGATTTAGAAAAGCAATTGCAAATGTTTATTGACCCTGTGGCAGAGAACACCGACACGCAAGCGATGATGTATGAATTATTATTGCGTTTGGGCTTTAGTCTCACGGCAAAAGTGCGGTGGGAAAATCAAGTGTATTGGGTGGAAGAAAACCATCAGCGCGTGGCATTGATATTAAACGAAGTGAATGAATCAATAATCAATGATGTGATGGCACGCCAACCGCAAAAAGTGGTGATGCTGGATCGTTTATTTAACGGCGATGACGCATTCAAGAAAAATACCGAATTGCAAATGAGCGATGCGAATATTGCTTTATGGGTGATTTAAGGAGAAGAAAATGCAGCTTCAATTTGAAACCTTAGATTATCAATTGCAGGCGGTTGATGCGGTGGTGCAATTATTTAAAGGGCAAGGGAACGCCCAAGAAGAGGGATTGGTTTTAACCAGCCCAAATGCGGAGAATATTAGGGGAAATCGCCCTTTGCAGTTGAATGAAGCGGTTTTGCAAAACAATTTACACGAGCAACAAAATAAAGCAAAAACCGACCGCACTTTGATTGCCGAGCAGGGCAAAAATTTCACCGTTGAAATGGAAACGGGAACGGGCAAAACCTATGTGTATTTACGCACCATTTTTGAATTAAATAAACAATATGGCTGGCAAAAATTTGTGATTGTGGTGCCAAGCGTTGCTATTCGCGAGGGCGTATTGCACACCTTGCGTGCTACCGAATCCCATTTTGCTACGGTGTTTGATAATCCGAGCGTGAAATACAGCGAATATAAAAGCACGCAATTAACCGCATTAAAAAACTTTTCCCAAAGCAACCATATTGATATTTTGGTGATCAATATTGATGCTTTCGCGAAAGAAAACAATGTGATGAATATGGTTCGAGAAAGTGGCATTGCACCGATTGAACATATTCAGATGGCATCGCCCATTGTGATCATTGATGAACCGCAAAATATGGAAACCGAAACCCGCCGTAAAGCGATTGAAAGTTTAAAGCCACTGTTTACCTTGCGTTATTCCGCCACACACAAAAATGCCTACAATCCCGTTTACAGCCTCAATCCCGTGCAAGCCTACGAATTGGGCTTGGTGAAGCAAATTGAGGTGGACAGCGTACTGGCAAACAATGATTTAAACGGTGTTTATCTTTCCTTAAAAGAAATCAAAACGGGCAAAAAAAGCTGGTCAGCCAAAATTGAATTATTGGTGAACGACAAAAAGGCGATGAAGAAAAAAGCCATCACTGTCAAGCCCAATCAAGATTTATTCGAGCTTTCCAATCAAAATGAACAATACTGCAATGGCTTTATTTTGAGCGGAATGGACACCGATCAGCAAATGGTTTCCTTTGCCAATGGCGTGGAAATTTATCAAGGAACGGATTATTCCCAATTAAAAGACGAAATTCAGCAAATGCAAATCCGCCGCACCATCGCCGAGCATTTGCAAAAAGAGAAAAAATTGCGTGAGCAAGGCATTAAAGTGCTTTCCCTCTTTTTTATCGACAAGGTGGATAATTACCGCAATGGCGGTAAATTCGCCCAATGGTTTGATATTATTTATCGCGAACTTTCAGGCAGCGATCCGCAAGGCGTGCATAATGGCTATTTTTCCCAAGATAAAAAAGGCAATGCCAAAGACACCAATGGCAGCACACAAGCGGATAACGACACCTATCGCCTTATTATGAAAGACAAAGAACGGCTATTGGATTTAAATAACCCGTTGCGGTTTATTTTTTCTCATTCCGCATTAAAAGAGGGCTGGGACAATCCGAATGTGTTTCAGATTTGCACCTTAAACGATACCGCCAGCGAAATAAAAAAACGCCAAGAAATCGGGCGTGGATTAAGGCTGCCTGTGAATCAGCAGGGGCAACGGATTTATGATCGCCGCCAAAATATCCTCACTGTGATTGCCAATGAAAGCTATGAACAATTTGCTGCCAGCCTTCAGCGTGAAATTGAAGAAGAATGCGGCGTGCAGTTTGCCAAGAGCAATATCAAAAAACGTGAAGATAAAAAACAGGTTCAATATCGCAAAGATTTTAGCCTACACCCTGACTTTGAACAGATTTGGAAACGCATTCAATATCAAACCACTTATCGGGTGAAGTTTGAACAACAAGAGTTAATTAAAAGTGCGGTGGAAAAAATTCGCAAAATGCCGCCTATTGAAGCGATACAAATCCGCCACGAAAAAGCCCATTTAACCATCAATGAACAAGGCATAAGCACACAATATCGCTCAACAGGGGCAACCAATGTGCGTGCTTCATTCCATATTCCTGACCTGCTCAATGCCTTGCAAAAGAAAACAGGCTTAACACGAATCAGCTTATGCACCATTTTGCAACGATCGCAAAGGCTGCCTGAAGTCTTCCATAATCCACAACAGTTTATTGATTTAGTTGCTGAAAAAATCAACCTTGCGTTACAGCAAATCATGGCAGAGGGCGTGGAATACCGCAAAATCACCGGTAAAACCTATGCAATGACGCTATTTCAGGATTTTGAATTTTTTAAAAATGATCACACTTTTGCAGTGGCAGAAAAACAAAAAACCATTTATGAAAACTATATTCCGCTAGATTCCCAAACCGAATATCAATTTGCTAAAGATTGTGAAACCAGCGAAGAAGTGGAATTTTATTTTAAGCTGCCTGAAAAATTTAAAATCCCGACCCCATTGGGCAATTACAACCCCGATTGGGCAGTGGTGTTTAAAGGTGAAAACAAAATCTATTTTGTGGCAGAAACCAAAAATACAGGAGAGGGCATTCAACGCGGTGTGGCGGAAGAAAAATTACGCGAAAGCGAGCAAATGAAAATTGCTTATGCCCTCAAAAATTTTGATTGTTTGCGGTCTGAATATTCTGATTTGGATTATTGCGTGATTGAAAAAGTATCGGAGCTGTCAGAGAAATTATAAGGAAAAATAGGATTTATCAGTTGCTTTGTATGAATTTGTGATCTTTTAGATTTTTATACAGTTTTAATTATAAAACATTAATTCTTTTGAAAAGATAGGGCAATGTTACCCTATCTTTTCAAATAGTTATTATGCGTTTTCCACTTTATTCTTAATAAATTCAATCGCTTTTTGAATACGATTTAAGCAGCGTTCTCTGCCGATAAGTTCGAGGGTAATATCCAATGATGGAGATTGACCGGCACCGGTAACGGCAACACGCAACGGCATACCGACTTTACCCATTCCGACTTCTAATTCAGCAGCGGTTTGTTCGATCACTTGATGTAATTCGTGAGCTTTCCATTCCGGAAGTTGACGCAATTTTTCTAATGCAACGCTTAATGGCTGAATAGCCGCAGCTTTGAAATGTTTTTTCGCTGCAGCTTCATCAAATTCACTGAAATCTTCATAGAAATAACGGCTGGATGCTGCCATTTCTTTTAGGGTCTTGCAACGTTCACCTAATGCTTTGACGATTTCGGTTAATTCTGGTCCATTTTGGGTATTAATTTTTTGCTCTTCCATATGCCATTCAAGATAATGAGCTACCTTTTCTACTGGTAATTCACGGATGTAATGGTGGTTTACCCATTGTAATTTGTCGGTATTAAATGCACTTGCTGAACGGCTAACCTGATGAATATCAAAGAATTTGACCATTTCTTCAATAGAGAAGATTTCCTGATCTCCGTGTCCCCATCCTAAACGTACTAAATAATTTAATAATGCTTCCGGTAAATAACCTTCATCACGATACTGCATTACATTAACTGCACCGTGACGCTTGGATAATTTTTGCCCATCATCACCTAAAATCATTGAAACGTGTGCATATTGTGGCACAGGTGCGCCAAGTGCTTTTAAGATATTGATTTGGCGTGGGGTGTTGTTGATGTGATCTTCACCACGCACAACGTGAGTGATGCCCATATCCCAGTCATCAACTACAACACAGAAATTGTAAGTTGGTGAGCCGTCGGTGCGGCGGATGATTAAATCATCAAGTTCGCTGTTGCTGATTTCGATTTTTCCACGCACGGCATCATCAAAAATCACTGAACCTTCGGTCGGGTTTTTAAAACGAACAACGTGAGGTTCGCTCGGATCGTGATGTGTGTGATCGTGTAAGCAATGGCGATCATAGCGTGGTTTTTCTTTATTTTTTTCCTGCTGTTCGCGCAAGTTTTCCAAACGTTCTTTAGTACAATAACAACGATAAGCTAAACCTTGTTCTAACATTTGATCAATCACTTGATTATAACGATCAAAGCGTTTAGTTTGGTAATAAGGACCGTGATCCCAAGATAAGCTCAGCCACTCCATACTTTCTAAAATAGCATCAACTGCCTGCTGGGTGGAACGCTCCAAGTCGGTGTCTTCGATACGAAGTACAAATTCACCTTGATTGTGTTTGGCGTATAACCAAGAGTAAAGTGCGGTTCTTGCTCCGCCAACGTGTAAATAGCCTGTTGGACTTGGTGCAAAACGGGTACGTACTGTTATATTTGGATCTAAATTAAATAGTTTTTCGATTTCCATTATATTCTGCCTACAAATAAAAAATAAAAAATAAAAAATAAAAAATAAAAAACGGCTCTATTCTACTATGAGTTAGCATTATTCTTAATAAAAACTTGATATTTATGTTTACTTTTAGAACAGTTAGCAAATGAAAATCAAAAAGCGATTGACTGGATATAAATTATAATTATAATGCCACGAACACAAAATATGGGCGATTAGCTCAGTTGGGAGAGCACCTCCCTTACAAGGAGGGGGTCACTGGTTCGAGACCGGTATCGCCCACCATATTTTGTTAGTTGTCATAAGGGCGATTAGCTCAGTTGGGAGAGCACCTCCCTTACAAGGAGGGGGTCACTGGTTCGAGACCGGTATCGCCCACCACTTATGACAATCACCCAATATTAACAATGTGGGCGATTAGCTCAGTTGGGAGAGCACCTCCCTTACAAGGAGGGGGTCACTGGTTCGAGACCGGTATCGCCCACCACTATTGTTAGTAGCAACGAATTTCTATTCGGGCGATTAGCTCAGTTGGGAGAGCACCTCCCTTACAAGGAGGGGGTCACTGGTTCGAGACCGGTATCGCCCACCATCTTATCCTTCGTTAATATTTCTATTTAAAGTTAATTTATTCTTGCTGATGAAAATGGTAAGGTATCGTCTATTGTTCTACCCTATAGATAACTTTTTATGCAACCCAATCTTTATATCGGAATGATGTCTGGCACTAGCCTTGATGGTGTAGATACCGTTATTGTTGATTTCTCAAACGCTTTCCCTCGAATAGTGACCTCATTATATGCGCCTATGCCACAGGACTTACGCGATGATTTGACAGATTTAATGCGTGGCGTGACAACTTTGCAGAAACTGGGTGAAATTGAGCAACGGTTATCTTGGCTTTATGTTGAGCAAGTTAGACAGATTTTGCAGCAACAAAGATTAGCAGCAGAGCAGATTATTGCGATTGGTTGTCACGGACAGACAGTTTGGCACGCTCCAATGGGAAAATATCCGTTCACAGTGCAACTGGTAGACGGTAATTTATTAGCGGCACAAACAGGAATTACCACAATAACTGATTTTCGACGTAAAGATATAGCGTATGGCGGTCAGGGTGCGCCGTTAGTACCGGCATTTCATCAAGCGATTTTTTCTAATCCGAAACATTTAACCGTATTGCTCAATATTGGCGGTATCAGTAATGTCACTATTTTATATCCGGACGGAACAGTAAGTGGTTTTGATACCGGACCGGGCAACACTTTGATGGACAACTGGATTAAATTGCATCATGGTAGAAACTTCGATCAAAACGGTGAATGGGCAGCACAAGGTCAAGTGAATAAGGCATTATTACAAAGCTGTTTGCGAACCGAGTATTTCCATCAGTTACCACCGAAAAGTACAGGACGAGAACTGTTTAATTTACCTTGGTTACAACAAAAACTTGATGCATTACCGCAAATTGCTGCTGTTGATGTACAAGCAACGTTATTGGAATTAACAGCACAGACAATAGTTGAACAATTACCGAAATTACAAACTGAAACAATGTTATGGGTGTTCGGTGGCGGTGCGAATAATCCGGTTTTAATGCAACGTTTGCAGGATTTATTGCCGAATTGGCGAATCAGAAATAGTAATCAGAGTGGCATTGATGCCGATTTTATGGAAGCCACTGCTTTTGCGTGGTTGGCATATCGTACCATAAATCATCAAAGCGGTAATTTGCCCTCTGTAACAGGAGCAAGCAAAAACGCAATTTTAGGAGCAATTCATTTAGCGGATAAGATTAATAATAAGGATTTATGATGACTTCTCTTTTTAAAACTTTGGAACAACTCACTTCTGAACAACGTAATATCTCTTCGTTAAATCTAGATCAACTTTCTGCATTAGAAATCGTTCAGTTAATGAATCAGGAAGATCAAAAAGTAGCATTAGCAGTGAACGACCAATTAGTTCAAATTGCACAGGCAGTTGAAGTTATTGTTAGTACCTTTCAGCAAGGTGGTCGCCTTATTTATCAAGGTGCAGGAACAAGTGGTCGATTAGGAGTTTTGGATGCGTCCGAATGTCCACCGACGTTTGGCGTGCCGTTTGGGCAAGTTATCGGCTTGATCGCAGGTGGTGACAGGGCGATACGGAAAGCAGTAGAAAATGCGGAGGATAACAGCGAGGCTGGTAAAGTGGATTTAATGCAGGTTCAGCTTTCAGACAAAGATGTGGTGGTCGGCTTGGCAGTAAGCGGTCGAACTCCTTATGTATTGGGTGGGTTGGAGTATGCTAAAACCTGTGGGGCGAAAACCATAGCAATTAGCTGTAATGCATATTCAGAGATGTCAAAAATAGCAGATATTTCAATCACGCCGATAGTTGGAGCGGAAGTCTTAACTGGTTCATCCAGGTTAAAAGCTGGAACAGCACAAAAAATGGTGCTGAATATGCTTTCTACCGCCAGTATGGTGTTAATGGGTAAGTGTTACCAAAACTTGATGGTGGATGTGCAAGCGACCAATGAAAAATTGCGGCATCGAGCGGTAAATATTGTGATGCAAGCAACAGAATGTGATCGCGATACCGCAAAGCATTATTTATCATTGGCGGATAATCAGGCGAAATTGGCTATTATGATGATTTTAGGCAATTTAGATAAAGCTCAGGCAAAAGTGTTGTTAGAGCAGTCACAAGGAAGATTACATCAAGCAATACGGAAATTGGAATAGGTTATATTTTAGTCTATAAGCGATAAATATTATTAACAGTATCAAATAGAGTACTGAAACTGTAAAAAACGAACAGTTTTTGCTTGAGATTTAGTCTAACAATAAAAAATACCGTTTTTTTTGAAAAAAAGGCTTGCCAGAAGAAAAAAGATCCCTATAATACGCCTCACTTGCTTAACGATGCCGACTTAGCTCAGCAGGTAGAGCAACTGACTTGTAATCAGTAGGTCACCAGTTCGATTCCGGTAGTCGGCACCATCTTAAAAGTAAGTAGTAGCATTAGCACAGTGGAGGGATTCCCGAGCGGCCAAAGGGAGCAGACTGTAAATCTGCCGGCTCAGCCTTCGAAGGTTCGAATCCTTCTCCCTCCACCATTTTATGATGGGACAGATGAATATAGGTGCGGGCATCGTATAATGGCTATTACCTCAGCCTTCCAAGCTGATGATGCGGGTTCGATTCCCGCTGCCCGCTCCACGCTGATATAGCTCAGTTGGTAGAGCGCACCCTTGGTAAGGGTGAGGTCGGCGGTTCAAATCCGCCTATCAGCACCACCTCTATTTTTCTTTCCTTTTTTATATCCTGTAATTATCTTTGGTTAATGTGGTAATTTACGCCATCGATAACCGTGTTTTTTTAGGGGACTTTCCATGTCTAAAGAAAAA
>NZ_JTJP01000063.1:0-14844 GCF_001678575.1 Gallibacterium genomosp. 1 | reverse complement strand
GAAAGTAGAAATCTACCACTTGTTGTTTAAATGTTTGGTTATATTTAGTCATAAAAAATCTGCACCTTTGTCTGTTGGATAATAAGTCCAACTTTTGGGGTGCAGATCATTAAAGAGTGGTGTTTTTTTTATCTTCTAAACAATCAACTTAACTTTTTCACTTTAGCCTGTTTAATCATATTATCACTGACTTCCAGAATCTTAATTTTTAAATTACCGATCCGCCATTCTGTACCTTCTTGTGGAATATCTTCCAAATGTTCCAGAATAAAACCGTTGAAAGTTCTGGCTTCATCCGTGTCGAGATGCCAATTAAACATTTTATTTAAATCTCTGATATTAGCCGAGCCGTCAATAATGACTGTGCCGTCTGATTGTGGTTGTACTTCGTCTTCAATAGACGGCAAATTAGAGGTGGTAAATTCGCCGACAATCTCTTCTAAAATATCTTCCAACGTAACCAAGCCTTTAATATCGCCATACTCATCAACAACTAAACCGATACGCTCTTTATTATTTTTAAAATTTAATAATTGTGCATTTAAAGTCGTGCCTTCAGGAATAAAATAAATTTCATCGGCGGCGCGCATTAAGGTTTCTTTGGTAAATTCATTGGTATTGGTCATTAAACGATAGGCTTCACGAACACGTAAAATACCCAGTGCATTTTCATCCATATTTTCTTTGTATAAAACAATTCGGCTATGGGCAGCGTGATTTAATTGACGCATAATCGATTTCCAGTCATCTTCAATATCAATACCGCTGATTTCATTTCGAGGCACCATAATATCTTCAACGGTGACCTTTTCCATATCTAAAATGGAAAGCAGCATCTGTTGGTGAGCGCGCGGAATAAATTTACCGGATTCGTTCACAATGCTGCGTAACTCTTCTGCACTGATGGAATGAGATTTGATGTCCGGTTTTAGCCCGATTAAACGCATTAAGCCGTTAGTAAAGAAGTTGATAAAATAGACTAACGGTAGGAAGATTTTGATCAGTACCGATAAAATATGACTGCTGAAAAAACCTATTTTTTCTGGGTAAATCGCAGCAACGGTCTTAGGAAATATTTCAGAAAAGACTAACATTGCAAAAGTTAGCACACCGGTAGCTATTGCAACACCGGCATCACCGCCCAAGCGTAGACCGATCATTGTCGCTAGCGCGGAAGCCATAATATTGACTAGGTTATTAAAAATTAAGATAAAACTAAGCAGAATATCGGTTTTCTTTAGTAATTTTTCTGCTTTTTGAGCACCACGATTACCTTTATCCGCTAAATAGCGTACGCGGTAACGATTTAATGAAAGCAAGCCGGTTTCCGAACTTGAAAAATAAGCTGAAAGAATAAGTAACAAAATTAACAGAATAAATAATGTACTTATGGGGATACTGTCCAAAATAAAATCCTATATTAAATCAATCATCCGGCGTATTTATATTATGTTATGGAAATACGCCACCTAAATCTCATTTACATCACAATCAAACGACTGCCGAAATAAGCGAAAGTGAGCAAAATCATACCTGAAATCGTGTAAATGATCACTCTTTTTCCACGCCAATGTAATTTGTAATGACCGAATAATAAAATGGCAAAAATAATCCAAGCGATGAAAGAGAAAACTGCTTTTTGGATTTGATCAGCCGAAAAGAAGTTTGGCAGATAAATGCTACCGCTGATTAAGGTGATAGTCAGTAATGCTTCCCCTAAAATCAGCAGTTGAAACAGCTGTTTTTCCACCTTCATCAGTGAGGGGATCATTGGTGAAAAGGTCATTTTTTTCTGTTTCAAGTTGCGATCTAACCAACCAAGTTGCAATGCATATAATGTGCTGATGGCAAAGACGATATAACTGAAAAGTGCCAAAGCAATATGAAACAATAACCCATTGTTTTCGCTTAAATGTTTGATGAAACTGCCCGGAAAAAATGTGGTTCCGACAATATTGATTACGGAAAAACAGTATACGATAGGCAGCACAAACCAGAATGTATTGGTGCGCAGCATTGCCAATGTTGCCACCAGACTGACTAAAACGGAAATTAATGAGGAAACATTGAATAGGGTAAAGTTTTGACCGCCGGCAACGAAGAAACTGTTCATTAATCCAATCAAATGCAACACGATTGCCAAGATCGCACTATGAAAAACCCACTGTTTTCCCGAACGGGTAATATTGTTAGTTTCTCCCTGTTGGACTTTCATTAGTACCGGGGTAATTAATAAGATACTGCTTAAATAAGCAACGATAGCGAACACGCCGATCCACAACATAATTTTTGCTCTCTAAAAAAACATAAGCCTTAAAAAGTTAGCAGTTTTCTATGAATTTTTCCACAGGATTATGTGCAAATGGTGAAAACAGGCAAATTTTCGGTATAATGCCCACTGTTTTTATCTATTTTTCGAGTGTTTTTTAGATTGTCATTGTCAACACTCCGTTTCAGAATCAGGATTTCCTATGTTTGAGAATTTATCAGATCGTCTGTCAAGAACATTGCGTAACATTAGCGGCAAAGGTCGTTTAACCGAAGATAATATCAAAGAAACCTTACGTGAAGTACGAATGGCTTTGTTGGAAGCCGATGTGGCGTTGCCGGTCGTTCGAGAATTTATTAATCAAGTTAAAGAACGTGCTTTAGGTGTTGAAGTAAATAAAAGCCTGACACCGGGGCAAGAATTTATCAAAATTGTTCAAGCAGAGCTTGAAAAGGCAATGGGTGAAGCCAATGAAACGCTTAACCTTGCAACACAACCGCCGGCAGTGATTTTAATGGCTGGTTTGCAAGGGGCTGGTAAAACAACCAGTGTCGCTAAATTGGCTAAATTTTTGCAACAGCGTCATAAAAAGAAAGTGATGGTGGTTTCTGCCGACGTTTACCGCCCAGCGGCGATTAAACAGTTGGAAACATTGGCACAGAGTGTTAATGCAACGTTTTATCCGTCTGATGCTTCGCAAAAGCCGGTAGAGATTGTTAAGTCAGCTTTGGCGGAAGCGAAATTAAAGTTTTTTGATGTATTGATTGTCGATACTGCCGGTCGTTTGCACGTTGATGAAGAGATGATGAATGAAATTAAACAGATCCATCAAGTGCTTAACCCGATTGAAACCTTGTTTACCGTTGATGCAATGACCGGGCAGGATGCCGCCAATACAGCTAAAGCGTTTAATGAAGCCTTGCCTTTGACCGGTGTGATTCTAACCAAAGTGGATGGGGATGCGCGTGGTGGTGCGGCGTTATCTATTCGTCAAATTACCGGTAAACCGATTAAATTCCTCGGTATAGGGGAAAAAACTGATGCTTTAGAGCCATTTTATCCGGAACGAATTGCCTCTCGTATTCTTGGTATGGGCGATGTGCTTTCTTTGATCGAAGATTTACAACGTAATGTTGATCAGGAAAAAGCCGAAAAAATGGCACAGAAATTTAAAAAAGGGGATGATTTCACCTTAGAAGATTTCCGTGAACAACTGCTCGAAATGAAAAAAATGGGTGGGATGATGTCAATGCTGGATAAATTACCGGGAATGCAGAATTTACCGGATCACGTGAAAAATCAAGTAGATGACAAAATGTTCCAGCGAATGGAAGCGATGATCAATTCGATGACATTTAAAGAACGTCAAAATCCGGCCATTATTAAAGGATCACGTAAACGCCGCATTGCTGCCGGTTCAGGCACACAGGTGCAGGATTTGAACCGTATGTTGAAACAGTTTGAAGAAATGCAAAAAATGATGAAAAAAATGCGGAAAGGCGGAATGGCGAAAATGATGCGCGGAATGCAAGGCTTAATGGGTGGTCTTGGCGGAATGGGCGGATTGTTCAGACGTTAAGTTAAAGTGAGTCACTGCAAAAGTGAAAAAGAAGCGCGGATGAAAGATGATGTAGGAGAACAGAAATAGTCATCCGCGCTTATAAAAATCTGCATTTTATTGATTTAAAATGCAGATTTTTTTATGAAGAACGCTATTTATTTTGTCAACAGATCAAATGCTTCCTGATATTTTGCCACAGTTTGATCAATAATCTCTTGAGGCACTTTCGGAGCAGGCGGTTGTTTGTTCCAACCACTGTTTTCCAACCAGTTACGGATAAACTGTTTATCGAAAGATGGCGGATTAATGCTTTCTTGATAGCTGTCAACTGACCAGAAACGGCTTGAGTCCGGTGTCAACACTTCATCCATTAGCGTCAATACGCCGTTTTCATCCAAACCGAATTCAAATTTAGTATCGCAAATAATAATGCCTTTGGTTAAAGCATATTGTGCAGCAGTGGTGTAGAGTGCAATCGCTTTTTCTTTCACTTGTGCCGCTAAATCTTTGCCGATAAGTTTTTCACATTCCGCATAGCTGATATTGATGTCGTGATTACCGATCTCTTCTTTGCTTGATGGGGTAAAAATCGGTTCCGGCAATTTGCTGGCTTCGACCAAGCCTTTCGGCAACGCTAAACCACAGATAGAGCCTGTTTTTTGATAATCTTTCAAACCGCTGCCGGTTAAGTAACCGCGCACGATAGACTCAATTTTGATTGGGGTTAAACGTTTACAAACAACCGCGCGTTTTTCGATTGCTTTCGCTTCCGCTTCCGGTAAAACATCGTACACAGTATCGCCGGTGAAATGATTCGGCATAATGTGGGCAAGTTTGTTAAACCAGAAATTTGAGATTTGAGTGAGGATTTCCCCTTTACGAGGAATTGGATCATCAAGAATAACATCAAATGCGGAAAGACGGTCGGAAGCAACCATCAACATTCTTTTGTCATCAATTTCATAGAGATCACGAACTTTACCGGAGTAGATTTTTTTTAGGCTGATTGTTTGCATAATTAAGATACCTGTCGTAACAAAAAACTGAGCCGAATTATACGCTTATTTATGCAAACTTTCACGCAATCGATTGCTTATTTTATTCAATGCCAACCAATTTATGTGTTTGAATACTAAGCTGCCATTTAATCTCGGCATTTTCGTTAAGTTGCCCAAGTTTCCTAATGGTATCCAGTAGATTCATCTCACCTTGTTGTTCGTAAGGTGAGAGAAAATAATGTTTTGCCTCAATTTTTTTCGCAATTTCTCGACAAAAAGAGAGAATATTTTCATCATCATTGACAATACGAACCTCATCGGCGTGGGTAATACAACGTTGCTGATATTTATGCCGATACAGCCGTTTCGGGCTGGTGGCAATATAATCAATTTGCGGCGGAACCGGTTTTAAGCCATTGGTTTCGATCGCGAGAAAATAACCTAACGTTTTGAAATAACTTAATAATTTTTCTAAATTCGGTTGAATGGTCGGTTCGCCGCCGGTAATGATGATATTTTTTGCGCTAAAAGCCGTAACTTGATCGGCAATTTGTTGCAATGTCATCAATGAAAAGGTTTGATAATCCGTGTCGCACCACGGACAGGCTAAATTACACTTGCCGAAGCGGATAAAAATGGCAGGCATCCCGGTATTAAAGCCTTCTCCCTGAAGGCTTTCAAAAATTTCAACAATAGCATATTCAGTTTGCATTACGCTTCACCATATTCTGCAAAGGAGGTGGGCGTTTCCCATAAACGAATGGAATGAAGATGAAAACCGACATTTTCCTGTAAGCGTTGAAAAATAAATTGCGCTAAATTTTCAGCGGTGGAACGCACCGGTAAAGCGAAAGTTTTTGAGTTAAGCTGTTGTAATAACTGAGCTATTTTAGTTTCTCGTTCACTGCTTTGATCATAAATAAAAGCGTGATCCATCGGTGAAATAATCAGCTCATTGACTGCACGTTTTAAATCGGCAAAATCAATCACCATCCCTTTTTTAGCACCATTATTCTCAGTTTCCCCACTGACGATAACTTGTAATTTATAGGTATGCCCGTGAAGATTTTGGCATTTACCGTCGTGACCGTCTAATAAATGCGCCATATCAAAACTGAATTCTTTAGCGACTTTCAACATTTTTTGCCTCTTTTTCCGCTAAATATTCGTTTAAGCCTTTTTCTCGTAATAAGCAGCTTGGGCAGTGGTGGCAGCCGCCTTCGACACCTTCGTAACAAGTGTGCGTGTGTTGCATCACATATTCCAATCTGCCTAATTGATCCGCTAAAGCCCAGGTTTCTTTTTTAGTCAGCCACATTAATGGCGTAATAATGTTGAAACTGTAGTCCATTGCTAAATTGAGGGTCACATTCATTGACTTAATAAAAACATCACGACAATCGGGATAACCGCTAAAATCGGTTTCGCATACGCCGGTAATAATATCGCTAATTCCTTGACCTTTGGCATAGATTGCCGCATAGAGCAGAAACAGCGCATTACGACCATCGACAAAAGTATTGGGTAATTCACCCTGTTTTTGCTGGATGGTTTCGTTATTATCCATCAACGCATTGTGAGTAATGGACTGCATTAAAGAGAGATCGAGAATGGTCTGTTTCACGCCGAGATCATTGGCTATCCAGCGCGATTTGTCCAATTCAATGCTATGACGTTGACCGTAGTGAAAAGTAATGGCTTCGACATTGCCGTTGCCGTAAGTTTGCAGTGCTTGTAGTAAACAAGTCGTGGAGTCTTGACCGCCGGAAAAAATGACGATTGCTTTTTTGTTTTGCATAAATATTCCTAGTTTTTTTGCGTGGGAGGTTTGCGAACCACGATGAATAAAGGCGGATATTATAGAAAAAAATAGAGGAGATGCGAGATTATTTTAAATTTTGTAGAGAAAATAGCCTATTTGCAGAGAAATAGGCTATCGAGTCAATTATTCTTCTTCTAAAGGTTGAATCAAAATTTTAGAACGGCGTTGATAATTATATTTTTCACGTTTTTCTTGTGGTAAATCTTCAACATTAGCGATTTCAAAACCCCGTTCTTGGAACCAATGAACGGTGCGTGTGGTGAGGACAAACAGTTTTTTGATGCCCAGTGCAACTGCTCGTTTTTGAATATGGCTTAATAGAATATCACCTCGTGAAGAGTTGCGATAATCTGGATGTACAGCAACACAAGCCATTTCTGCCATTTTTTCCTCAAAATAAGGATTTAATGCCGCACAAGCAATAATCACGCCATCACGATCAATAATCGTGTAGTGATCGATCTCCATTTCCAACTGTTCGCGTGAACGTTTGACCAAAATACCTTGTTGTTCGAGCGGATGAATTAAGGCTAATAAACTTGGAATATCCTTAATATTGGCAATCCGCACAATTTCTGAACTTTCTAACGAGATTTGCGTTCCGATACCGTCACGAGAGAAGAGCTCCTGTAACAAAGAACCATCTTCGAGATAGCTCAATAAATGCGCACGTTTCACGCCATTACGACAGGCTTCCAAGGCGGTTTGTAGAAAACGAGCCTCCGAACTGTGATAAGAATCTTTCGCAATGAATTGACGTAAATGCTCTTCTGCAGAAAGTAGGGTGAGATCGGCGATAACTTGCTGATTTTCATCGATAATGCCTTGTTTTTCGCAAAAACCGATCACTTTTTCGGCTTTCAGTTTGATCGCAATTTGTGCTGCCAACTCCTCAAACGCCAAATTAAAGGTTTCGCCGGTTACAGAAACGCCGATAGGGCTAATCACCACAATCGCATTTCGTTCTAATTGTTGCTTGATCCCTTCACTGTCAATTTTCCGTACTTTGCCGCTTAACTGATAGTCAACACCGTCATCAACGCCGATTGGTTGTGCAATAACAAAATTACCGCTGACCACATTTGGTACGCCATTATGCGTAATATTGTTCATTCGCAATGAAAGGCGAGCTGTAATATCGAATTGCAGACTGCCAACGACCTGTTTAACTAAATGCAAAGTTTGTGGATCCGTTATCCTGATATTTTTGTGATAACGCTCTGCAATGTGAGCAAGTGTCAAGGCATCGTTGATCTGTTTCCTAGCACCGAAAACAATCACTAATTTTATGCCTAAACTATGTAATAAACTGATGTCGTCAATAATGTTGCTGAAATTAGGGCTGGAAGTGGTGTTGCCGTCAAGCATAATCACGAAAGTTTTATTTCTATGTGCTGTAACATAAGGTGTGGATTGACGGAACCATTGAACAAGTTCTGTGCTGCGAATCATATTAACTTCCTATTTTTTGAATAATTATGTAATAAAAGTGATTTTATATGCAATTCTTATCGGCTTGCAAGGTAATTTTGCCACTTGTCTGCAAATTAGCGTAATACAATTTTACTCTTGTGGAGGAGTTGCATAGAATAACGCCCAATTTAATAATGAATGAAAAAAAATTATGACAGAACAACAACGATTTACACATTTTCCGACTGTGCGTGAAATGTATCCTTGGGGGCAGGAACAACGTTTTTTAAAGCAGATTCGCCATATTTTACGCTATTTTTTACGTCGCACTTTGACTTATCGTCAAGGAAATCAGCTGATTCAATTTTTGAATCAACATCCGCTTTGGTTGCCGATTTTCCAACGGCAGAAACACCGTTTTCATAGTGTAATGTTTCATTATTGTGATAAGCGTTTTTCAGCACAACAGCGTGTGCAACAAATTGAGTACAGCTTGTTGCAAATGGAGCGTTTATTAGGAGAGGAACGTTGCCGACAACTGATTGCGAACAATTCAATTAAATTAGCGGATCTAGAAAACGGCTTAGGGTTATACCTCAATTTAAATCAAATTGATTTTTATGAAGGCTATTTTTCCATCAATATTCAGGATGGCACCGAGCAACGTTATTATGATGCCTCATTTGCTTTTATTGAAAATAATCAAATACTTATCGCCAGTATACAAGGTCCGAGAGGTGAAAATGCGGCGGAAATTGTTAAATCTTTAACTAAACAGTTGCACGGTATGCGCCCGATGTTTTTATTGGTGGAGTGTTTTAAATGGTTGGCGCAACATTGGCAAATGCAGCTGGTCGGCATTCCTCATCATTATCAAACCAAAATTCGCCTGCACGGCAGCAAAAAAATTTATATGAATTATGATGAATTTTGGCAAGAAAACGGTGCGCAACGTGGTGATAAATATTGGCAATTACCGTTGCAAGTTGAGCAACGTCCGCTGGAAGAAATTCAGAGTAAAAAACGGTCGATGTATCGGAAACGTTACCAATTATTCGAGCAGATTGAGCGAGGAATCAAAGAAAATTGTTGACTGTTTCAGAAAAATGAATAAATTGTTAATTATTCCAATAATTTAGCGTTTAAAAATGTGATATAGGGCAGAGTTATCTGCCCTTTTTTCTACTATAATAAGTCGAAGTTATTATTAGGTAGTTTGGAGTATTTGTTGTTATGTCTGATTCGATTTATACATCGCTAAAAAATTTCACTAAGCATCCAATTGCGGAAGTGAGGAAGAGTAAGGTCGGTTTATTTATCTTTTCACTGCTTTTTGGTTGGGCAATGATGAACTGGTTGAGTGATCCGCTTTTTACACAAACACAGAATTATGTCCTGTTTCTTATTTTTTTCGCTATTTCACTGTGGGTAACTGAAGCAATTCCTCCGTTTTCAGTCGGTATTTTAATTATCGGTTTTCTTGTTTTAATTATGGGACGAAGCGATGCAGAAAATGCTATGCAATATCTGCAAACTTGGTCAGATAGTGTTATTTGGCTCTTTTTAGGCGGTTTTTTCTTAGCAGAAGCAATGAAAAAGACCGAATTGGATATTCTCTTATTAAAACAGATGTTGCCAAAATTTGGTAAAAATCCACAAAATATTCTGCTTGGTTTAATGACGCTAACGGCTGTAATGTCAATGTTGATGAGTAATACTGCCACCACAGCAATGATGATTGCTACTGTAAGCCCACTATTTGTTACATTGGATAAAAAAGCCAATATTTCCCGTGCATTGTTGTTAGGTATTCCGGCGGCGGCTTCGATTGGCGGTATGGCAACGATTATCGGTTCAGCACCGAATGCGATTGCTGTCGGCGCATTGGAAAATATCGGTTATCACATCTCTTTTCTTGAATGGATGCTTATGGGAACACCGGTTGCCGTTGTGCTGATTTTAGTTTTTTGGCGTGTTCTGATTAAACGTTACCGTATCAGCGCAAAAGAGAAGTTGGAATTTAATTTTCTGCAAGAAGTTAAAGAAGTGGAAACAGCGGAAGAGGAAAAAGAACATCGCACGCAAAAAACAATCGTGTTGGTGATTTTGGCGATTACACTGTTTTTCTGGTTGACAGCAAAATGGTTCGGAATGCCGATCGCTGCCGCTTCAGGTATTCCTATCGTTGGTTTAACAATGCTTGGCGTGCTTGATTCGGATGATGTGCGTAAATTGCCGTGGGATACCTTAATGCTGGTTGCCGGCGGTTTAGCGTTAGGTTTAGCGATTGAAGAACAAAAAATTGCGACGCATTTTGTCAATCAATTAAGCCACGTTCATATCAGTTTTATGATGTTGTTGATTTTATTTGCATTTATTACTGTTGTGTTATCTAACTTTATGAGTAACACGGCTGCCACCACGATTTTAATTCCAGTTGGCTTATCGTTATTAAAAGTTTTTTCCGGTGATGTTTCTCCGGCAATTTTGCCGTTAGTCATTGGGTTAAGCGCATCGTGTGCGTTATTTTTACCGGTTTCAACTCCACCAAATGCTATTGCATTTAGTACTGGCTTAATTCGTCAAGCGGAATTCCGCTTGGGAGGTATTGTGGTTGGTTTACTCGGCCCGGCACTTAGTATTATTTGGGTAATGGTAATAATGGCGGTTTATTAATTCTTGAGTTGTCAAACTTCGTGTAATACCTTATAAGGTGTTTGTTAATCTAAATATTCGTGAGGTCGATGATTGAATTCATCGACTTTTTTCTTGAATCTCCGACTTCATTGATTGCTCTTTTACTGTTCCAACATATCCCCGTAGTAATGTATTTGATTATTATGAGCTATTGAAGGTGTAAAACCATTATCTTTTCCGTGTCTATTAGAAATATGTTTATGATAAGTGTTCATTGTTTAATCCTTATTGAGTTTGGAAATTTAATAATAGATTAAATTAATGAACACTTCTTTTTTATATATTTCAGTTGAGTTTAAAATTTAAGCTATAGAAAATTGAGACGACTATAATTTTTTCTACTTTGAATAAAAATATTTCTATATCGAAAACAATTTATTTATTAAATTTTATCTTTAAAAGTGCGGTGTTTTTTATTTCATCTTTTCCATACTAATAACTATACAAAACTATACCTATTAGAGCTATAGGATATGTCAATGAAATTTATTGAGTTCTATCAATATTTTTTTACCCATAATTATGAATACTATGCCGATAATTTCTAACTTTCTATTCTATAAGGGAGAATCTTATGAAACCTCAATCGTGGTTATTTACATTTATTGGTGCAGGTGCCGTCGCTTATCTAGGGACGGTGGCATATATCCACCACTTTGATAAACAAGAAACACAACGCCGTTTGCAAGAAAGCCAAATTACTGATCCTCAGCAACATGCCGTTGAAACCGTGCTATATAATAATGGCTGTCAATATTGCCATAGTAACAATGCTAATATGCCATTTTATGCAAAATTGCCTATCGCTAGCAGTTTAATGGATAAAGATATTAAGCAAGGGCAATCCCATTTTTTGTTGGATAACATTACCGATTATCTTAATCAACCTCAACGCATTTCTGCGGCGGATTTAGCGAAACTTGAAAGTGTTATTCAAAATAACGAAATGCCTATTCATTCTTTCAAAATGGTACATTGGGGATCAGGTTTAAACGAGCAAGAGAAAGCAACCTTGATTGATTGGATTCATAAAGTTCGCCAAGAATACCAACTTCCTGCAAACACCTCTGGTACATCAGCAGAACGTTTTGTACAACCTGTGCCACAAAGTTTGCCGGTTAATCCTGCCAAAGTGGAACTAGGTAACGTGCTTTATCATAGCACAGCCTTATCTGGCGATGGGACGATTGCTTGTGCTAGTTGTCATAGTTTAAATACGGGTGGTGTGGATAACCTTGCTACTTCTACCGGAATTAAAGGACAGAAAGGAGGCATTAATGCACCGACTGTCTATAATGCTGTTTTCAACTTTGCTCAATTTTGGGACGGTCGTGCAGCAAATCTAGCCGAACAAGCTGGTGGGCCTCCTTTAAACCCTGTAGAAATGGGAGCAGAAAATTGGCAACAAATTGTTGATAATCTCAACAAAGATGAGTCGCTCAAACAAGCCTTTGAAAAAATTTACCCGGAAGGTTTTAATGAAAAAAATATTACTGATGCCATTGCAGAGTTTGAAAAAACTTTAATCACGCCAAACAGTCCATTCGATCGTTATTTACAAGGTGATGAAAATGCATTAACTGCAACACAAAAAAATGGTTATGCGTTATTCCACCAATATAAATGTGATACTTGTCATACTGGCACTAATTTAGGTGGTCAATCTTATGAATTAATGGGATTAAAAGCAGATTATTTTGCTGATCGCAATAAACCATTAACAGAAGCAGATGACGGTCGCTTTGCACAAACGAAAAATCCTTATGATAAACATCGTTTTAAAGTGCCTACATTGCGTAATGTTGCACTTACCGCACCTTATTTCCACGATGCAAATGCACAAGATTTAACCCAAGCAGTGGAAATGATGTTGAAATATCAAAGTGGTGTAAGTTTATCAAAAGAGCAAGTGAGCGATATTGTTGATTTCTTACATAGTTTAACGGGAGAATACCAAGGAAAGCCGTTAACAAATGAGAATATACAATCCTCTCAATCAACAAAATAAAGCTTGTCGTTGAAATCTAAAACGAGGTATAACTAGGTAAAAGTGAAAAACATTTAGCTATTATAGATAACGTAATATCATTAAAGCTAAAAGTAAAAATAGGCTAAATAGCCATTCAAGCCATTGACAAACCTATGATATTTTATCGTAGGTTTGTTTTTATCATTCAATCTATTAATAGAATGTTTGGCTTAATGTTGTTTTGCATTCAGTATGTTTTGTTTGTATAAATAATTAGTAGTTTGATACTTATTAAAAATGTTTTCTTAATGGGTATTTTAATAAGAGATTTAATATTTTACGTTAATTAATTTTTTCTTTTGAATAGATTGGGTTGCAGCCGAAGCAATACAAATTGCTCTTGCTGGAAGTTCACAAAGAATGCTGTTTTTGTGTTGTTGTAAATGTTCAAAAATACTTTGTGCTTCTAATTCTACAGCACGAGTCAGCCAATAAGGGCAATGTTCATTGGGTTGACCATATTTTTGGATCCCTTTACTACTTTCTCGTAAAGATAGATCAGCTTCAAATTCGTTATACATATTAAACTGTTGGCGTTTTCCGTTAGCGAAAGTGATTGTGACAGTGGAAGTGAAGAAATTAATCATCATTGAGCCTAGTTCACCGTGAATGGCAATATCCCATTTAGGCAAGCGATATGCTGTTCCCATTTCTAAAGATCCGAAAACGCCATTTTTAAATTGTAGCAATAATTGAATAATATCGTGATGGTCAGGCGTTTCTAAATGTGCTCGATTAGTAGATTGTGCAAAAACAGCTTCAACTTCACCAATTAACCAAGCAAGTAAATCTAATTCATGTATTTCATGAAAGAGTTTTCCTCCAGTTAGTTGAATATCATTTTTCCACCAATCTTTTTGAAAAATAGGATTTATCCAGCGTTGGCGATTTGCTCGTACTACCGTTATTTTTCCCAATGTTTGTTGTGTTAATAATTGTTTTGCTTGTTGTAAGCCTGGTAATACACGCAAACAGTGTCCAACAAAAAGCGGTACATTATTTTCTTTTGCCATTTGTATCAGTTGATGGGCATCTTGTTCATTAATCGTGAAAGGTGTTTCAATAAATACGGCACAACCTTTTTGAATGGCAATTTCTGCAAGTTGGCGATGGCTATAATTGTAGGTGGCGATAAGCACGAGGTTGACTTTCTGTTGAGTAAGTAATGTATTTAAATCGGCATAGGCTTGTGTTTTGTATTGTTCGGCGATGTTTTGTGCTAGGTTTATCTGTAAATCGGTTACACCAACCAATTTTGCGGGTAATTTATTAAATACAGAAGCAAGTTGTTGACCGAAGAAGCCACAACCAACAAGAGCAACATTAATATTGTCCATTTTCTTTTTCCTTTTGTTGTAAGCGTTGACGTAGAGTACGAAAATAAAGTAGTACGGCGTGTTGGAAACGATTAATATCGCGTGCCTCTACAGCATCTACCCATTCACGATAGTGCAACGCTACCTCTTGAGCTGAGAGAGTTATAGTTGGCAAGTTTTCCTCTTGTAAATTGAATATTTGCCAGAAAGCGTCTAGATATTGTGACAAAAGTGGATTATTTATGGCTTGATAGGTCTGTAGCTGAATTTTATATTCTAGTTCGCTAGAGAATAGGTTTTGTCTAGCCAATTGTTGTAATTCTAAGCTTAACTGTTGCAGTTGATCGACTTCTATATCACTAATATTGGCAATAGCAAGCGGAGCAAAACCATATTGCAGAATTTCACGAATATCTAAGATATCTAATAAATATTTTATATTATTTTGTAGTTGTAATTGTGTATGAAAAGCAAGGCTTTGAATCATTGGTGTGAGCGAGGATTCGCTGATAAAAGTTCCTACACCGTGCCGAATATCTAAAATATGCAATGCTTCTAATGATTTAACAGCTTCTCTTAAACTAGATCGGCTGACATTTAAATATTCCATTAGCTCATTTTCAGTAGGCATTAGATCGCCTGCTTTTAAACCTTTATTAAGAATTAATTGTTTAATATCTTCTTGTAAGGCCATATTTTTTACTTTTTTTTCTGATTTTTTCATTTTTGTGATCTTTAT
>NZ_JTJP01000062.1:0-13257 GCF_001678575.1 Gallibacterium genomosp. 1 | reverse complement strand
AAATAAAAAAGAAGCTGAAAAGTTTATTTATACATTATTAGATAATCATAGAAATAAAGTTTTTTCTATACAATATTTTGCTAAATTTCCATTCAAAGTGTATCAACCAAATAATTTTAGATATTCACAACAGAAAAAATTATTAGAACAACAACCTTTAGATTATGAACTTCTATTGTTAAGACAAGATCTAATTAGAAGATTATTTGATGTTGCTATTACTTTCAGATTAACACAGCTAAAAGAAGTATGGGCTATGTTAATTTCTAAAGAAAAAGCATTAAATAAAAGGTTATATAAACTTAGAAATAATTTAACGACAATTCCAGTGGATGAAAATCAGGCAATAGATAAAGAGTATTTGTTAAAAATAAATAATGATAAAAACTTTTCTTTATCTCAAGAGAAATTATGGCGAGACTTTTTTCAAACAAAACTTAATGAAACAATATATTTATTGAATGAACTACAATGAAAAGAAAAAATAGTATTATTAAGATATTGAAATTGGTATTTGCAATTAATCTATTATTAACAATTTTAATTGGTAGTGTAAGCTTGTTTTCTTGGTATAAACAAAGTGAACAGATTAATTATATCTTTGATGATTTATATCCAAAAACAAAAGCAACATTGAGATTAGAAGGAAGTGTTAATTTGTTTGTAGATAATTTAAGGAAATTTATTTCATTAAAAAATAATTTAAATAGACCTATTCTATTAAAACAATTAAATAATCATATTGTTGATATAGAAATAGAGATTTATAATTTATTAGATGGTGTAGATAAAGATGTTTTTTTAAAATCTATTTTAGAACTTAAAAAATTAATTATAAAAATAGATGAGAATATTCAAAATGGATTTTTAATTGAGCAAAAAAAGCAAGAAATTATTACAAAAATTCAATGGTTACACGATGATTTTAATAATGAATTAGTCGCTTTGGGGCAAGAATTGAGTTGGCAACAAATGAATGTAATAAAATTAGATAAAATGGAGAAAGAGAGAGTTTCTGTAAATCTACAAAATGAATTACAGGCAATCTCTCAATTGAAAAGTATTGAGGAACAACTAAAATATGAAATAGAGCAATTTATTTATAATATAAATATGGGAAATGGATTAGATGATTATCTTAGATTAAAAGATATAGTGGAGAGAATAGGAAATAATGAAGACATTTATTTAGAAAAAACGAGCCTTGTTACATTATATCAAACAATTAGAATGCTTATGGAAGTGGTATATTCTGAAGATGAATTGTCTAAATTAGTTGGTATGATTAATCAATATCATATTGCTGTAAAAGAAATTAATGCATCACAAAAAAATATAATTTATTCAATAAGTAAAATTACTAATGATGTATTTAATGCAACAAAAAATAAGTTTGATTACTTAAATAATGATTTAAAAGTAAAGATTAAAATTATCGGGATTATTATATCTATATCATTAATTACTTCCATATTACTTATGGCTTTATTTACCTATTTTTATTTGCATAAAAGTTTAAGTGTTAGATTTAAGAATTTAATTAATGTTGTAGAGTTATTGAATGAAGGTAAGGATGAATTAGATATAAAGTTAGATGGAAAGGATGAGATAACAGAAATCAATTTTCTTTTAAAGAATTATACTAAAGTGCTGAAAGAGAAAAATAAAATATCACAGAATTTAAAACAAACACAAAATGAATTAATTCAAACTGCTAAATTAGCAATTGTGGGTAAAACAATGACAACACTAGCGCATGAAATTAATCAGCCCTTAAATGTGTTGTCGATTTATATTTTTAGTTTAAAAAAGCTGATAGAGAAAAGATCATATGAGCATTTTTCCAGTTATGTTAATAAAATTGAAAGTCAGATAAATAGAATTAACAGAATAATTAAAGGGTTAAGACAATTTGCTCGTAATAATACAAATAGTAATATGCAATTATTTGCAATAAAACCTATAGTTTTTGATGCTTGGGAACTCATTGAAATTCAGTATAAACTAAAACAGTCAAAATTAATAATACAGGGTGATGCCAAAGTTTTTGTAGATAAAGGTTTATTAGAACAAGTCTTTGTTAATTTATTTTCAAATGCTTTTGAAGCCTGTAATGATATGGTAGAAGTTAAGGTGGAGATATTGAACAAAGATCAAAACATTCAGGTTTTTGTGAGTGACAATGGTATAGGGTGGCCTGAGGAAGATTCAGAAAATTTATTATCTCCTTTCTATACTAATAAAGAAATTGGTCTAGGTCTTGGTTTAACAATTTGTCAAAGAATTATGAAACAGTTTAATGGGAATTTAATATTAGCCTCTAATTTAGCAAGAGGAGCAGTTGTTATTTTAGAATTTAATAATACTATTGGAAAATAGGTATGAGTATAAAAAAAGAAACTATTTTATTAATTGATGATGATTTTGATGTGTTGCAGGCCTATCAAACGTTATTAGAGTTAGAAGGCTATGATATTATAGCCACTTCTAATCCAGAATACGCATTAACGTTAATTAATTCTGATTGGTTTGGTATTGTAATTAGCGATATTTATATGCCTCAAATGTCAGGATGGACATTATTAGAAAAAGTTAGAGAAAAAGATAAGGATGTTCCGGTTATCTTAATTACCGGACACGGTGATGTGCCTATGGCAATAGAGGCTGTAAAGAAAGGAGCATTTTATTTTATAGAGAAACCAGTTGATCCTCAGAGTTTATTAAATCAAGTTTCAGAAGCAATTAATTTAAGGAAAAAACAGCTATTAAGTAAAGAATGGCAGATTCAGCAATTAGAAACTCATTTTATTGGCAAGAGTAATTATATAAAGAAACTTAGGTCGCAATTACAACAATTATCAGAAACATCATTGCCTATTTTTATTTATGGTGAAATAGGAACAGGTCGTTCTTTGGCTGCTCATTATTTATATGAATTAGCGAAGTCTAAATTTGAAAATGAAATTGTTATTGAATTAGTTGAATTTTGTGATGTGGATAACTTTAAAAAATATTTTGATGAAAAAGAAAATAAATTTTATATTATAAAAAATATCGAATATTTAACAAGTTTATCTCAAAAATTTTTGTTTCAGTTTATAAAAAATAATAATAATTCTAGAGTTGTTGCAATAAGCCAATATTCTATAAAAACATTATTGTCGGAATTTAATATAGAATTATTTTATTATTTCTCTCTAACTCAAATAGAATGTATTCCATTATCACAACGTAAGTCTGATATAGAACCGTTATTCCATCATTATTTGACATTAATCTGTCAGAAATTGAATAAACGTAAACCTATTATTACATCGGAATTAATTAAAAGATTACTTTCTCAACAATGGGTGGGAAATATTAATCAGTTAATCTATACAGCAGAGTTGTATGCTGTTGGAATAACAGCAAATAATGATCATTTAGATTTTTCAAGTTATGAGGAAAATGAAATATCTTTAGATAGTTTAATTGAAGAATATGAAAAGAAAATTATTATAGATACCCTGAATCAATTTCAGGGTAAGGTGAATATCGTTGCTGATTATTTGCAGATACCAAGAAAGAAACTTTATCTTAGAATGAAAAAATATGGCTTAAGCAAGCAAGATTATAAAAGATAAAAACCAAACTAAATCTAGTTTGGTTTTATCGTTATGATCGCTTTAAAATGCTTCTACTAATTGTATTGCAGCACCGATATAGGTTGCAGGTGTGAGTTGTTTTAAACGAGCCTTTTCTTCTTCAGGAATGGCTAAACCATCAATGAATTGTTGCATTGTTTGTTGATCCACACGTTTGCCACGAGTCAATTCTTTTAGTTTTTCGTATGGTTTTTCAATGCCGTAACGGCGCATAACAGTTTGGATCGGTTCTGCTAATACTTCCCAGTTCTGATTGAGTTCAGCCAATAAATGAGCTTCATTCACTTCCAATTTACTGATACCTTTGAGAGTGGATGCGTAAGCGATAGCACAATAACCTAATCCTACGCCGAGGTTGCGTAATACAGTAGAATCGGTGAGATCACGTTGCCAACGAGAAATGGGTAATTTTTGTGCCAGATGTGTCATTAATGCATTCGCTATGCCAAGATTTCCTTCTGAATTTTCAAAATCAATTGGGTTGACTTTATGTGGCATAGTTGAAGATCCAATTTCGCCGGCAATAGTTTTTTGTTTGAAGTGGTTTAAGGCAATATAACCCCAAAGATCACGGTTGAAATCAATGATAATCGTGTTGAAACGAACAATACAATCAAAAATTTCGGCGATATAATCGTGCGGTTCGATTTGAGTAGTATACGGGTTCCAGTCAATACCTAAACTTTGTACAAATTGTTGGCTAAATAAGTGCCAATCTATATTCGGATAGGCAGACAGATGGGCATTATAATTACCGACGGCTCCGTTAATTTTTCCTAAAATTTCTGCTTTTTGCAGTTGTTGGTATTGACGTTGTAAGCGGTATGCCACATTTACCATTTCTTTTCCGACTGTTGTTGGGGATGCTGGTTGTCCGTGAGTACGGGAAAGTAAAGGGATTGTTTTATAGGTTTCGGCTAATTTACTGATTTCATTGATTAATTTTTTCCATTCCGGAAGAATAAATTCTTCTCTGGCAGTTTTTAACATTAAGGCGTGAGAAAGATTGTTAATGTCTTCCGAAGTACAGGCGAAGTGAATAAATTCGCTGATTGCTGCGAGTTCAGGTAAGGCTTGGCATTTTTCTTTTAAGAAATATTCAACCGCTTTCACATCGTGATTTGTGGTTGCCTCGATCTCTTTAATGCGTTGTGCATCTTGTACGTCAAAATTGGCAATAATATCGTTTAAGTAATCGATTGCTTTTTTTGATAAAAGGGGAACTTCCTGAATTGCTGTGGTTTCAGCTAATTTTTGTAACCAGCGAACTTCAACGGTTACTCTGAATCGTAATAAACCATATTCGCTAAAGATTGGACGTAGTGCATCAGTTTTGCTTTGGTAACGTCCATCAAGCGGGGAAAGTGCGGTTAAAGCATTGAATTGCATTGAATCACTCCGTTATTTAAAGGGATGAATAGAGTTGTTGGGCGGCTTGTACCAGCTTCTTCCTGAAAAAGAGCAATTTCCATTTTGAACCACCGACCTGCCGCCATAATACAGCAGAGCGGATACCAGCCAGTAAGCAAGCTCGGATTTGATTTTGGATATCCGGTTGTTGCAAATAAGTCGGTAACCCTTTTACTTGAATCTTGGCGCCTAACGGGCTGATAAGATCGGTATAAATACCGGCTAACACCGCCAACATTGAGCTTTCAGTCAATCCATCGTGGAATGTGAGTTGAGTCGGCAAATATTTTACCCTTTCGGCAAGTTGTTGCTTGTTATCGGCATTATCATTGAGTTTATGTTCCAATGCCAACAAACTGAGCCAGTAACGGCTTAATTCAGCATCTAACCGCCCTTGTTGATTATTAAGCTGTTCAAGTAGTGTGGTTAAACCTAACTTCAGGTTTTCCAGTTTACCGCCATAGATATCGAGGATTTCTTTTGGCTGTGTCACTAGTAATGTTTGTAAACTAACTAACAGCTCCTGTTCATTGGTTTGTCCTTGGTGAGTGAGTTGTTGAACTAATTTTGCTGATTGGCAAACGCCTGCCAGTGCAAGTGCTAAATCCGCATAATTGACCATAACAGCGAGAAACCTTTACTCGTTAATTGATAAATATGATGGAAAACAGGAGGCAAAATATATCATTGTTCGTTATTTTTTGAAAGTTATCAATTTGCCTTGATTTGATAAAAATTAAAGGCTGTTACAAAATGAATTGTAACAGCCTTTTGGAATTTGGCTCCTCCTGCTGGACTTGAACCAGCGACATATGGATTAACAGTCCACCGTTCTACCGACTGAACTAAGGAGGAATAGTGGTGCCCAGAGGCGGAATCGAACCACCGACACGGGGATTTTCAATCCCCTGCTCTACCGACTGAGCTATCTGGGCAACGTCTTAGTGGTGCGTATTAAACGTTTTTTTGTGTTTCAAGTCAACCACTATTTTGAAAAAATTTTCTTTTTTTCTCACGTTAGCCGTTTTTCTATGCAAAACGTGCAAAATTAATACGCAACAACGTAAAAATTAGCCGATTTTAACGAATAACTCGATAACTTTTTTGCGCTTTATCCACTTTAATTAGGTAATTTCTCGCTTGTGCTGATGGGTGTTTTGTTGTCAATATTCTATAAACTTGTTCAGGTAATAAGCGATTAATCTTATTAACTGCAACATCTTTATCATCATCAAAAATACGTAACACAGCACCGGCACCACCGTTATAAGCGGAAATTACGGCAAAGCGGCGTGAAGTCGGATCGGTAATGCCCACCAGATATTTATTTTGTAGTAGCCATAAATAAGAAACGCCTGCATCGATATTTTTAAATGGATCGAATAGGTATTTCTTAGAAGGTAGTCCGCTTTTCCCTTTCATTCGGAATACATCACGTCCGGCAGTGTGCGGCACCACCTGCATCAAGCCCATTGCGTTGGCATAACTGATCGCATAAGGGTTGAAACTGGATTCTGTTTGCATAATACCGAGAATAAGGCTTTCATCAATGTTGTAATGACGAGCAGCTTTGCGGATAAACGGCAAATATTTTTGCGCACGAATCGCAACGTGGTTGGCAATCATTGGAATCACGACAAATTGCACGATATGTCCGTTGCTTAAACGGCGACTTTGTAGTTTGTTATTAATTAAATAATCAGCAAAATCAGAGGCAACGGTAACATTCGGAATATTGGAACCTTTATGGTCAATAACTTGCCCAAGAAGGAATGGGCGGGAGCTGATAGGTACATCGCCATCAGCAAAAAGGTCGATACCGTTTGCATCTGAACCCATTAATAAAGTATGTACAATGGCATTTTTTAAGCGAGCCAAGCTGGTTTGTGATTCAATGGTAATCACACCTTCATCAAAACTGACGTGGCTACGGGTATAGTATTTGTCAGTATATTTAACGTAATCTTTTCGGCTGGCTACCAATAATTCATTTACTCCCCAAATACGGTCGATATTGTGGGAGAACTGACCGGTTAAGATATCCAATGCACGAGTATCTTTAGCAAAGGCGTCGTCGTAATTAATGCTGTCGCTATCATAAGAAGAACCACAACCGGCTAAAAAAAGTGCCACTGTGGTCATAATAAAATATTGTTTAATCTTCATTTTGGCTTACTTTGAAGGGGGAACATAACCTTCGATATGAACATCTTTACCTTCAAATAAAAAATTTACCATTTCTTTTTCTAGTAATTTGCGATGTTCTGGATTCATCATATTTAGTTTTTTTTCATTTACCAGCATTGTTTGTTTTTTGAGCCATTCTGACCAAGCTTGTTTGCTGATAGAGTTGAAAATACGTTTTCCCAATTCTCCGGGATAGAGTTGGAAATCCAATCCATCGGACTCTTTTTGTAAATATTCACAGAAAACAGTTCTTGCCATAAATATTATTCCTCATTACTTCTTATCATTAAAAATAGCTTTTAACTGTATTAATAAATTTTTCACCGGTGTTGCTAGTCCAATTTTGGCTGGAGAAAAATCGGCTAAATCATACCAATATTCGTTGTTGTTTTGTACTGTTTGACCATATTTTGCTTCCGTTTCCGCAACATTTTTTACTGCTAATGTTGATGTTGAGGTATTTGTTACCACTATCGGGTGAATATCCAAATGGAAATGACTGAAAGTATGGCGAAAGGTGGGCAACCGCTCCAATAATTGCCAATGATGTTGTTGCAATATTTGTTGATATTCCGCTTCAGTTTCCATTTCAGGAAAACAGTATAGACCACCCCATAGACCGTGAGGAGGACGTTGTTGCAGTAAGACTTTTCCCTGTTGGACAAGTAATAAAAAATAACGTTCTCGCACAGGCAAGGTTTTTTTCGGTTTTTTGCCGGGATAATTTGCCCAACTTTGCGCTTTTCCGGCGCTACATTGCTGTTGTAGTGGACATAAACTACATTTCGGTTTGCTACGCGTGCAAACCATTGCACCAATATCCATCATCGCTTGATTAAATTCAGTAACTTGTGTTTTCGGTGTAACTTCAGCACTTAACTTCCATAATTCTGTTTCTACTGACTTCTCGCCCGGCCAGCCGTCAATCGCAAAACAGCGGGATAAAACCCGTTTGACGTTGCCATCTAAAATAGGAAAAGGAGCATCTAAGCAAGATGAGAGAATAGCACCGGCGGTGCTTAAGCCAATACCGGGGAGAGCCAACACTTGTTCAAATTGTGTTGGGAACTTTCCTTGATGTTGATCGCGAATTTGTTGTGCCGCCTTATGTAAATTTCTGGCACGTGCGTAATAGCCTAAACCAGTCCAAAGGTGTAGAACTTCATCTATTGGTGCATTTGCCAATTCAGTAATAGTTGGGAAATGCTGAATAAATTGTTGAAAATAGGGAATTACTGTAGTGACTTGTGTTTGTTGTAACATAATCTCAGACAGCCAAACACCGTAGAGTGATTTATTCTGTTGCCACGGCAACGTTTTTCGTCCATATTTTTGATACCAGTGCAGTACATTTGATGCAAAAGGCGCTACGGGCGTTGATTGGGCTTGCCACATTGGTTATACCTCTTCAAAAATTAAGGAGGCGAGTTTAGCACAAGCAAAATAATTAAAACATCACAAAATTGGTAGATTATCAGGTAAAATAGGGCAGTTTTTCTTAATTATCACTTTATGTATTCCCAAAATTTATGCAACAGAATAATTTAAATGATCTTGCGGAACAAAAACGAAAAGCAGTCAATACCGCAGAATTTACGGAAGATGGACGTTATAAACGTAAAGTTCGTAGCTTTGTATTAAGAACTGGTCGCTTAAGTGATGCCCAAAAAAGAGCAATGAATGATAATTGGTCGGAATTTGGTTTAGAACATCAAGCAGATCAGTTTGATTTTAAAAAGATTTTTGATAATGATCAGCCAGTGATTTTGGAAATTGGTTTCGGAATGGGGAGTTCGTTAGTAGAAATGGCGAAACAAAACCTGAATAATAATTACATCGGCATTGAAGTGCATACGCCCGGAATAGGTGCTTGCATCGCTTATGCGCTTGAACAGCAGGTTCGTAATTTGCGAGTGATTTGCCACGATGCTATCGAAATTTTACAGGATAATATTCCGGATCAAAGTTTGTCTGGTTTGCAGCTGTTTTTCCCTGATCCGTGGCATAAAGCTAAACATCATAAACGTCGCATTGTACAACCGCAATTTCTTAAGTTGGTGATGCAAAAATTGAAAACCGGCGGTTTTATTCATATGGCGACCGATTGGGAAAATTATGCAGAACAGATGTTAGATGTTTTGAGTCAAGAAGAGGAGCTAACAAATACATCTGCAACAAATGATTTCATTCCGCGTCCGGATTTTCGCCCTTTAACCAAATTTGAACAACGTGGGCATCGGCTTGGTCACGGAGTTTGGGATCTCTATTTTGTTAAGAGATAAATTTTTTAGTTGAATGATTAAAAACCAGTAACTGAGGAGAAAATATGGCGTATCAACGTAATCGCAGACAGCGTAAAAAAATGCACATTGCAGAATTCCAAGAATTGGGATTTTTAGTAAATTGGCAATTTGCAGAAAATACTTCCGTTGAGGAGATTGATCAAACAGTAGATCGCTTTATCAATGAAGTGATTAAACCTAACGGTCTTGCTTACGAAGGCAGCGGCTACTTACATTGGGAAGGCTTGGTTTGTTTGGAAAAAATCGGCAAATGTGATGAAAGCCAACGTCAACTTGTTAAATCTTGGTTGGAAAATAACGGATTGCAACAAGTGGAAGTAAGTGAGTTATTTGATATTTGGTGGGATTTCCCAGTTAAAGCTTAATTTTTACTGTAATTTTTTGATTGTGCAACAAGCTACGTTGCACAATTTTTTTACGGTTAAACATTATTTACCGAATACCATTCGTCTAGTTTCTGTGCCAATTTATCCACACCTAATCGACTTTGTGATGAAAATATCTCAACTTGAATATCGCTTTGAAATGGTAAAATCGCTTCACGCACCATTCTAACCTGTTTACTGCGTTCACTTTGGCTGACTTTATCCGCTTTAGTTAGCAGCAGGAGAATTGGCAAATTGGCACTGACCGCCCATTCAATCATCTGTTGATCGAGATCTTTCAATGGATGACGAATATCCATTAAAATCACCACGCCGCCTAAACATTGGCGTTGTTGCAAATATTCACCTAAGGATTTTTGCCATTGCAATTTCACCTTTTCCGGCACGGCGGCGTATCCATAACCGGGCAAATCAATAATTTTGCAACTTTCGCTCACTTCAAAAAGATTGATTAATTGCGTACGTCCGGGAGTTTTTGAAGTTTTCGCTAAATTTTTTTGGTTTGCTAATGTATTTAATGCAGTGGATTTACCTGCATTGGAGCGCCCTGCAAAGGCAACTTCAACGCCGGCATCGGCTGGAAGTTGTCGAATATTAGCGGCACTCATTACAAAGTGCGTTTTATGGTAATTGAGTTTGAACGTTGTCATTGTCATTATCCTTTTTTAAATCGAATTGTTTCACCTTGCTCACCGTAACGGTTGGCTTGTGCTTGCCCGACAAATACGCCCCATTCCATCAGTAGCATAGCGAATATAAAAATCGGAAACAGTTGCCCTAATAATAATTTCATAAAACCTTGGCTATAAGGCGCAATCAAAAAACAGCCTATCGGCGCTAGGAGAATTGCCAGTGCTTTGGCGGAGCGACCGCGGTCGTGCAAGCGTTTCACGATAATCGCCAGCCAACAGTATGTGATCAATAATAATGGCAATAATGCGAAAATTGCACCGCTTTGCTGCTGAAACAGCAATGAAACCGGCAGTAAATTGGCAACCAATAATAAGAAAGCGGCACAAATACCGCTGCCAATCCAGAACCCTTGTCGATTCAATCTGCCGTTAAATGTGAAAAAAGCTTGGGTAAAATACATAAATTTGCGCTTAAAAAGAGCTTATTTTGAGATTTTGTCGCCATTATACAAGAAAAGCGTCAAAAATGTTAAAAATCGCTGACTACGGTAAAAAAAGAGATGCTGTTTTTGTTGAGTGAGAAAATCTTAATTGTGATCAAGTTCACATCATTTTTTACAAGACAAATTTTCAAAATCGTTTTAATATTAGCGCGGTTTTTGATTTCTATCTTTGAAAATTAACTTAAATGTGAGGAAAAACAAATGGCAAAAATCGTTAAAATTCTTGGCCGTGAAATTATTGATTCTCGTGGTAATCCTACTGTTGAAGCAGAAGTGCATTTAGAAGGTGGTTTCGTAGGACTTGCAGCTGCTCCGTCAGGTGCATCCACAGGTTCACGTGAAGCATTGGAATTACGTGATGGCGATAAATCACGTTATTTAGGTAAAGGTGTGTTAAAAGCGGTTTCAAACATCAATGATGTTATTGCTCCGGCTTTGTTAGGTAAAGATGCGACTCAGCAAGCTGAAATTGATCAAATTATGATTGATTTAGATGGCACAGACAATAAATCTAAATTGGGTGCGAATGCAATTCTTGCAGTTTCTCTTGCTAATGCAAAAGCGGCGGCAGCATCTAAAGGTTTACCACTTTATGCGTGGATTGCTGAATTAAACGGTACTCCTGGTCAATATTCTATGCCATTACCAATGATGAATATCATCAATGGTGGTGAACACGCAGATAATAACGTTGATATTCAAGAATTTATGATTCAACCGGTTGGGGCAAAAACTTTACGTGAGGCACTTCGTATCGGTTCTGAAGTGTTCCACAACTTAGCGAAAGTATTAAAAGCGAAAGGTTTAAATACTGCAGTTGGTGATGAAGGTGGTTTCGCACCTAACTTGGCTTCTAATGCGGAAGCATTGGCTTGCATTAAAGAAGCTGTGGAAAAAGCAGGTTATGTATTAGGTAAAGATGTTACTTTAGCAATGGACTGTGCATCATCTGAATTCTATAACAAAGAAACCGGTATGTATGAGATGAAAGGTGAAGGCAAATCATTCACTTCTCAAGAGTTCACACACTACCTTGAAAAACTTTGTGAAGAATACCCAATCAAATCTATCGAAGATGGTCAGGATGAATCAGACTGGGAAGGCTTCAAATACCAAACAGAAGTTCTTGGTGACAAAATCCAACTTGTTGGTGATGACTTATTCGTAACTAACACTAAGATCCTTAAAGAAGGAATCGAAAAAGGTATCGCTAACTCAATCTTGATCAAATTCAACCAAATCGGTTCATTAACTGAAACTTTAAATGCGATTCGTATGGCGAAAGAAGCCGGTTACACTGCGGTAATCTCTCACCGTTCAGGTGAAACCGAAGATGCAACTATTGCAGATTTAGCAGTTGGTACAGCAGCAGGTCAAATCAAAACCGGTTCAATGAGCCGTTCAGACCGTATTGCAAAATATAACCAATTAATCCGTATTGAAGAAGCATTAGGCGATAAGGCACCGTTCTTAGGATTAAAAGCGGTTAAAGGTCAGGCTTAATTTCTGATTCTGAATTATGAATGACGAAACTGCACCCTAAAAGGTGCAGTTTTTTATTGGGATAAGCAGAATAACTGCGGTTAATGATCAGGGAATTCGATAAGTATGAGATTTAAGCAAAAAAACGAAAATCTGCCGTTTCTGATTAAATCTCGTTGACATCAATTCAGCGCGCCATTAATATTAGTAGCGTTTCACATCAATTGTGGGGATATAGCTCAGTTGGGAGAGCGTTTGAATGGCATTCAAAAGGTCGTCGGTTCGATCCCGATTATCTCCACCAAACAAATAAATCACACTAACCCACCATAACTCACAAACCCAATAATACCAAGACTTGAAAGCACTTTTTATCAATCAGATTAAATCACCATAACCCAAGATTTTAGTAACACATTTAGTAACACGGAATTATAATAGCTCAATAGCGTGTTACTAAAATTTAGATAAATCCATATATAACAATGATTTATATAATATCGTGATTTAGTAACACGGAATGATAGACTTTGAATTGTGTTACTAAAACTTGATTAATCTTAAATATGGCAAGGCTAACAACACCACTAACCAATACACAAATTGAGAAAGCTAAACCATCCGAGAAAGAATATAACTTAGCAGATGGGAAAGGTCTTTATTTACGTATAAAGCCAACGGGTTTTGATCTGACCCCGAAAAGTTGGACT
>NZ_JTJP01000061.1:0-9877 GCF_001678575.1 Gallibacterium genomosp. 1 | reverse complement strand
CAACATATTAAATTAGCCAGAGATCGTTTAAAGCGAAAAATAATAATTAGAATACTACTTGCTAGTGTTGCGATTCTCTGTTTTACATCAATACTTTATTTTTTATTGCATCAAACTAAACCAATGAGTGGTACGGATGAGCAGCTATTGAAAGAAATGGTTGAAACTAAAACATCTACTGCTGATGAGCAAAATAAAGCTCGATTAAAATGGAAAAATAGTGATAGTAATCAAATAGAAAACAATCAGACTACACAGAGTAATGATACTAATGCGACAGATACAGATAGTGATGAAAATTTTGATGATCAGTTATCGGATGATACCTTTTTTAGTGATGATGAGTTGCCACAAGATGCGAAAGATGCACTTAATGAACTTCTCAATGCAGCTGGACAGGCGCTTAGTATTACCAATCAATTCGGTGCGACTGTAGCAGACGGTGATACTCTAGCTGATATATTGGGATCGAGCGGTTTAGAAGTAGATACCGTCAATGAGTTGTATCAGTTAGATCCGACTTTGAAAAAACTACAAACTGGGCAACAGCTTTATTGGATTTTGTCTAAGGATGGCGATTTACAATATTTAAACTGGTTAGTTTCTCGAAAAGAGGAGCGTATTTATGAGCGGCAGGCAGATGGTCAATTTACGATGCAAGTTATCCAAAAGCAAAGTATTTGGAAAGAAGAAGTACTAAAGGGGGATATTGAAGGTAATTTGTATAACCATTTGCGTGCAAACGGTTTAGATTCCAAACAAATTTATCAGTTGATTAATGCCTTACAGTGGCAAATTAGTTTAACCAAACTACAAAAAGGTGATCGTTACGCTATTTTGGTTAATCGTGAATATTTGAATAATAAATTGACCGGTCAAGGAAATGTGATGGGAATTCATATTATCAGCCGAGGCAAGAGTTATTATGCTATTCAAGCAGAGAATGGACGTTATTACAATAATCACGGTGAAACTTTGGGTAAAGGTTTTTCTCGTTATCCGACACAGCGTCAATATAGAATTTCTTCGCATTTTAATCCACGTCGAAAAAATCCGGTAACAGGGCGTATTGCACCACATAAAGGCGTCGATTTTTCAATGCCGATTGGTACACCAATTATTGCGCCAGCAGATGGCGTAGTGGTGAAGGTATCTTATCAGGCAGGTGGTGCAGGACGTTATGTAATGTTACGACACGGGCGTGAGTATCAAACTGTTTATATGCATTTAAGTCGCTCATTAGTTAAACCGGGGCAAACAGTAAAGAAAGGGCAACGCATTGCATTATCAGGTAATACCGGGCGTTCAACCGGTCCGCATTTACACTATGAATTTCATATTAATGGCGTTGCGGTTAACCCAATGAAAGTGAAATTGCCGGGTATGAATAATACTATGGCAAGTAAAGAACGTCAGAGATTCTTACGACAAGCGAGAATTGTTCAGGATAAATTGAAGATGTAAGAAAATATCAGCCTGTTGGCTGATATTTTTTAATGTACAGGAACAGCTTCTTCTACTGGTACTTGGTTGTTATCCGGAGTATCATCATCGGTTGCCTCATCGGAGGATTCGTTTAATTGCAACGCATCCCATACACTTTGTGCAGGAGCTGAATTTTGCTGTTGTACTGCACAAGGGTTATGAGAAGTCCAAACAGGGATTTCCATTCCGTTGTCACAACTCCAACTGCCGTGATTATCGATTCTCACCCATTTTAATGTATCGGTATGTGGCAATTTGAAAGGTTTTACTGAAATATTAAGTAATAATGTTTTGTAGATTTGTAATGCACCGGAAGCACCGGTTAATTTTGTTTTTCGATTATTATCCAACCCTGCCCAGACGGTAGTAACATTATTACCATCAATGCCGACAAACCAAGTGTCACGTCCATCGTTGGTTGTACCCGTTTTACCTGCAAGATGAAGTTTGCCGAAATCAGCTTGTAATGAACGAGCTGTACCTCGATCCACAACCTGTTGCATCGCAAATAATGTTTCGATAGCCGCTTCTTCAGCAACGACTTGTTCTGGATTGGTCTGGTGTTGATAAAATTGATGACCATCTCGTTCCACAATGTAACGAATCGTCGTTAATGGTACTTTTGCCCCTTTATTGGCGATGACCTGATAAAGTTTAGTTACATCATAGGGAGAAATAGAATAAGAGCCGAGCAGCATTGACGGTACGCGAGGAATTTTGACTTGATCCCACCCCATACTTTTTTGATTGCGAATAATATTATCCAACCCTACCGCCATTCCGATATTTACTGTCGGAATATTTAAGGAACGAACTAAGGCATTCAATAAGGTCACTGAACCACTATATTTGCGATCATAATTGCGTGGTTGCCAAGCCGGTTGACCACGTAGTGGAATACTAATAGGTTGGTTTTTCACCGGTGTGTTCAGAGCAAAACGTTCTGGATAGGATAACGCTGTTAAATAAACGGAAGGTTTAACTAAAGAGCCAATTTGTCGCCTTGCTGACAAAACACGATTAAAGCCGGCATATTGTACATTCGTTCCTGCCACTAATGCTTGAATTTCACCAGTATGGTAATTGGCAATAATCATCGCTGCTTCCAAATCCGGAATTTTATGGCGTAATTTCAGTGTTGTTGTTCCACTGATAATAGCGTTTTCTGCTTGCGTCTGTAACTTAGGGTCAAGTGTAGTAAAGATTCTTGCACCGGATAAAAAATTGAGTTTTTTATTACCGAGTAAATCTGTCAGTTCGTGTCTGACCGCCTGCATAAAACCAGGTTGAGCTTGTTGTACTGGTCGTTGGCTTTGAACACCCAATGGACGCTGGCTTAACATTTGATACAAAGAGTGATCGATAATGTTATGCTCCAACATCATCTGCAATACTATGTTACGCCGTTTGGTTGCATTTTCAGGATTACGCCACGGGTTATAAAGCGATGGACCTTTGACCATTCCTACCAGCAGTGCAATTTGATCTAAACTGATTTCCTGAATTGGACGACCGAAATAGAATTGACTGGCTAATGCGAAACCGTGAATTTGTGTATCACCACTTTGCCCCAAATAAATCTCATTTAGATAGGTTTCCAAAATTCGGTTTTTGTCATAATGCCAATCTAACATCAATGCCATAATGATTTCATTTGCCTTGCGACTTAGTGTACGTTCATTACTTAAAAAGAGATTTTTAACAAGTTGTTGCGTTAATGTGCTTCCACCTTGAACAGTATGACCGGCTTTTAAATTATTAACTAAGGCTCGAGCAATACCGATAAAGCTAACTCCATCATGAGTAAAAAAGTTGCGATCTTCGGTTAAAATAAGGGTGTCAATCAAAAAACGTGGGTATTGTTGTAATGGAATAGCCAAACGTTCTTCGTCATCAGAATTTAACATTGCAATCAATTTTGGCGATAAACGAAATTCAGTGATTGCTTTTCGTGCCACCAGATCTTCAATGACGTGAAGTTGTTGCTGTTGGAATCGTAATCGCAAAACACGTTGCGGTTCAGCAATATCAGGGAAAGGAAAAGCCCGTCGAATTAACACCAAAGTGTCATCATTATCAATTTTGAAATCACCCGGAGCGGCAAGCAGAGAGGTTTGACGATAACCGTTATCAATCAGTAGTTGCTTTACTTCGAGCAATGTAGGATGTTCCGGTTGTTGTATAACCGGAATTTGGCTATATACTTCGGCAGGAAGTTGCCAAATTTGCCCATCCATTTTTGAACGAATTTTTCCATCTAGGTAAATAGCATAAAAGCTACCCATACAAAGAGCAGTGATGCCGAGTTTTATCGAAAAAGTGAAAAATCGCTGTTTCAGTTTAGGGTTGTTTTTCTTAGGCTTAGTCTGTTTTTTGGGTGCTTGTTTTGTCATTTTCTATCTTTTACTACATATATGGATCACATTGAGCACTACAAGTTTAGTGAGCCTGTTGATCTAATTCAATAACGTGTTCCAGAGCTTGTTCAAAATGGGCAAAGTAACGAGATTCACCGATTAAATTTAATATTCCGGATTTTCGTAATTCACGATCCACTCTTTTATTAGCACCGGAAAGCAGAACGATCACATTGCGTTTTTGCAACGAATTAATGACATCTTCTAGAGCTTGAATACCGGTCATATCAATAAAAGGAACCCATTTTAAACGAATAATCAAAAATCTGGCATCGGTATTGGTATCTGCTAAAGCACGCTCAAAATTTTCAACTGCACCAAAGAAAAATGGTCCTTCTAAGGCGAACACTAGTGCTGATTCTGGCAATCCTTCTTTTTCTCCTTGACGTCCTAACTCCTGATTAATTTGATCGGCACTGTTTGGCGAAACTTCAACACTCGCGGCCATACGTTTCAAGAAATAGAGAGTGGCTAAAATAACACCAATATTAACCGCAATCACCAAATCAGAAAAAACAGTCAAAAAGAAGGTGATCAGTAAAATCACTACATCGGCACGAGGCGCACGTTTAATCATATTAATAAAACGTCTAACATCACTCATATTCCAAGCTACTACGAACAGAATAGCAGCCAATGCCGCAAGTGGAATATTGGAAGCGAGTGGCGCGAGAACAACCAGAATAATCACTAAAGTGATGGCGTGAATAATACCTGCAAGTGGGCTATTGCCACCATTACGAATATTAGTTGCTGTACGTGCAATGGCACCGGTTGCGGCAAAACCGCCGAATAGCGGTGCCAATATATTGGCGATACCTTGTCCAATCAATTCTTGATTGGAATGATGTTTCGTACCTGACATTCCATCAGCAACCACAGCAGAGAGCAGTGATTCAATTGCTCCCAACATCGCAATAGTAAAAGCAGGGCCGATCAATGTCATCATTTGTGTCCATTCCAAACGAGGTAGTTTAAATTCCGGTAAGCCTTGTGGAATACCACCGAAAACGGAACCGATAGTGGCAACACCTTCAAATTGAGCGAATTGTTGAACTATAGTAATAACAACCAAAGCTATTAATGGCCCAGGCACGCGATGTAGGTATTTCACTTTAGGTGCATAAAGAACTAACAATAATGCAGCGATTGCTAATGTAGTTGTCGCAAAATGCAATTGAGGGAAAACCTGAATGAGCTGCCAAACTTGCTGATGGAAATGGCTACCTTCAATTGGCGGTAACCCAAAAAAGTTACGCCATTGACCAACCCAGATAATGACTCCGATACCAGCAGTAAAACCGACAATGACTGGAGCTGGAATAAATTTGATAATAGCTCCCATTTTACTGATACCGAGTGCAAATAGGATAATTCCTGCCATTAAAGTTGCAATCTGTAATCCTTCAATGCCGTATTGTGCAGTGATACCAGATAATACTACGATAAATGCCCCTGTTGGGCCGGCAATTTGTAACCGACTACCACCGAAAAGAGAGACTGCTAAACCAGCAATAATGGAAGTATAGATACCTTGTTCAGGTTTTACTCCGGAAGCAATTGCAAATGCCATTGCTAAAGGGAGTGCAACAACACCGACAATGACGCCGGCAATTAAATTATTAAGCAATACTTTTTTTGTAATAGCCCGGCTTTATAGGCTTCTTGAATTGCAAACATAAGGAAAGTTTAGAAAGAAAAATAAGATGCTATTATAAAACAGAGCCGATAAAAGGGTAGATAAATTAGTAAAAATTTAATTTACAATATTAGATGAGGAATAGGTTCTTGTGAAAGAATGATTTTACTGATGTTGCTATATTATATGCTCTTAAATAATGAAGATATGAGAAGACTCTGAGAGTAATGAAAAGCATCTGCCATTAAAACAGATGCTTTTATTTTACTCAGATGTTTCTTCCACCATTTCCGGCATTTTGAATGGAGAAGGTTGGTTGGTTAATTTTGCCAAAATACTCGCCAATGTTTGTCGCATATCTTTACGATGTACGATCATATCAATCGCACCTTTTTCTAATAAAAATTCGCTGCGTTGGAAACCTTCTGGCAATTTTTCACGCACTGTTTGTTCAATTACTCGTGGGCCGGCAAAACCGATTAATGCTTTCGGTTCGGCAATATTAATATCGCCAAGCATTGCAAAACTAGCGGATACACCGCCTAAAGTCGGGTCAGTTAAAACGGAAATAAATGGAACACCTTTTTCACGCATTCTTGCTAATACTGCACTGGTTTTTGCCATTTGCATCAATGAAATTAATGCTTCTTGCATACGCGCTCCACCACTAGCAGAAAAACAAACAAACGGACAGTTGTTTTCAATGGCTTTTTCTGCTGCTCTAACAAACTTTGCACCCACAACTGAACCCATAGAGCCTCCCATAAAATCAAAGTTTGAGGCTGCGACAACAATTGGCATTTCATAAAGTTTGCCTGAAAATGCAATCATTGCATCTTTTTCACCAGTCTGTTTCTGAGCGGCGGAAAGACGGTCTTTATATTTTTTTAGATCTTTGAATTTGAGAATATCTTGCGGTTCTAATTCGGCAGCAATTTCGACAGTGCTATCCTGATCTAATAGTGCAAGCAGGCGAGTACGAGCATCAATACGCATATGATGACCGCATTTAGGACAAACTTCCAAATTACGACTAAGTTCTTCTCGATATAATACTTGCCCGCAACCAGTGCATTTTGTCCAAACTCCTTCCGGCACATTCGCTTTGCGTGAACCGGAAACGGGATTCTTATTAAAAATTCTTTCAATCCAACTCATATTTATCTCCAAAAATTGGTTCGAGATGATAGCAAATAGCGCTTATTAAAGCATAATTTCATAGAATTTAATATCTTTTTTGCTAGATAAAAGTGGTATTATTTGTTGATAATACCGTTATGATCATTATTGAGGATAACGTGTTTGAAAGTTTGTATTATCTATCTTTTTCACTATTTCTATATCAAGATTATCGCAAAATTGGCTTAAATTATTTCATCCGGTAAAAATAATGGGCCAACCGCACTTTTGGGCAACTGAAAAATATTAGGATAATGAACTTCCACTAAATATAAACCAGCAGCTTTAGCAGTAGGAGCGGCACAAGAGCGATCTTTTTGTTGTAATAACCATTTAATCCATTCCGGCTTTTGTTTTCCTTCACCAACGACGAGTAAACTGCCGACAATATTTCGTACCATATGATGTACAAAAGCATTGGCTTGTATATCAACAATAAGATAATCACCAATGCGAGAAACTTGTAAATGATGTACATTACGATAAGGTGATTTGGATTGGCACTGGGCAGCTCTGAATGAGCTAAAGTCATTCTCTCCAAGTAAGTATTGACCGGCAATATGCATCAATTTTTCATCTAATGGATAATGATGATGGGTGATACCAGTCGGTAAAATAGCAAAGCGTTGTGGACGATTATAAATAATGTAACGATAACGACGTGATAAAGCACTGAATCTGGCGTGAAAATCTTCGTTTACTTCTGTTGACCATTTCACCGCAATATCATTTGGTAAATGTACATTTGTTCCGAAGATCCAAGCCTGTAATGGTCGAGAAGTGGATGTTTCAAAGTGAATTACTTGACCTGTGGCGTGTACCCCGGCATCAGTTCGTCCAGCACAAAAAATTTCGATAGGTTCATTGGCGATAGTGGAAAGTGCTTGTTCCAATTCGTTTTGAATGCTTTGTACAGATTGTTGCTTTTGCCAACCAAAATAACGAGAGCCGTCATAACTGATACCTAATGCAATTTTTTTCATTAAAAACTCCTAAATGGTTGAAACCTTGCCGTTCACGATAGTAGATAGTATTCAATTTGAGAAACATAAATATCTCCAAAATGGATTAGCGAATTCTGAAAGTGAATACGTTGTAGACATAAACAAAAACACCAACATTACTGTTGGTGTTCTGTATTTAAAAACGTTAATTAAGCACGCTTGAAGTCGATGTGAACTAATTTTGGTTTGAATGGGTGACGTTGCATAGCTTGAACTTTCACCGCAACTTCTTTGCCATTGATCACTAAAGTAATAACTTCAGAATAGAAGCTATCTTCAACTTGAGCGTTATTTAATTCATTGTGGTTTAATACGATAGAAACAGGTGCTTCATTACCACCATAAACGATTGCAGGGATTTTGCCTGCTTTACGCAAGCGGCGGCTCGCACCCTTTCCTTGCGTTTCACGAACTTCAGCATTAAATTTAAACATTTTAATTCTCTTTATGTTATGACCTAAACGGTCGTTAGACAAAACAAGCTACAGGCGACCCAGTAGCTTGACAAAATAGGGCTGAAAATAAATCAGCTGTCGCATTATAGAGAAATGACGATAAAATGCAATCGTTAATTGAGAGTTTTGTTTAAACAATTGCGATAATTTTGTAACGGAGCAAAAGTTTTTTATTTGTGTTGATAATAGTAACAAATTGAGTAGAAATTTTGTGACAAAGAAGGCAAAATACTGAGCTAAGAAATGTGCTTTTATTATTTTTATTTGGAAGTCTGTTGTGCAATTATTAGTAGAATTTTTCAGTAGTTATGGTTACTTTGCTGTTTTATTTGTTTTAATTATTTGTGGTTTTGGCGTGCCTATTCCTGAGGATATTACCTTAGTTTCAGGTGGTATTATCGCTGGGTTGGGGTATGCTAATCCACATATTATGTTGGTAGTCAGTATGCTAGGTGTGCTGGTCGGTGACAGCACAATGTATTGGCTAGGTCGAATTTACGGAGTGAAAATTTTGCGTTTCCGTCCGTTACGTCGAATTTTAAAGCCGAAAACAATGCGAACTGTACGTGAAAAATTTGATCGTTATGGTAATCGAGTATTATTCGTTGCTCGTTTTCTTCCCGGATTAAGAGCGCCAATTTATATGGTAGCAGGGATCACACGCCGTATCAGCTATGTTCGTTTTGTTGTTTTGGATTTTTGTGCTGCAATTATTTCTGTACCTATTTGGGTTTATTTGGGATATCACGGCGCACATAATATTGATTGGATCAAAGAGCAAGTAAGTAAAGGGCAGACTGGAATTTATATTTTTGTTGCGCTTTTAGCAGTTTATTTATTGTTTCACTATTTTCGTAAAAAATTCCAAGAAAAAAAGAATTAAAGTTATTTTGGAATTCTTGGTGTAACAAATTTGTAAGAAATAATGCTTTTGATTAAATTACCATTTTAGTTGTAGTTTAAACGTAAAAATAAATAGCACTTAAAATTTAGTACTAGAATTGATATAAACTAGAAGCAAGAGAAATTTATTCCAGATTTTTTATTAACTTAGTATGTCATAGGTTCTAGTGAAATCATTAAACGGGTGCAAAATGCAATTATTGAAAAAGGCTTTGTTACCACACGTGTCTTAGCACAACCGCAAGATTTACGCCGTGGGCGTTTACTCTTAATAAGTTATCAATTCTAAGCGAAACGTTGAGGGGTAAATTATGAATAAACATCTTTATCGTATTATCTTTAGTAAAAGATTACAACGTTTAGTCGTGGTTTCTGAAATTGCAACGCGTGAAGGTAAAGCCAAACATCAAGGTCAACATTGTCATTCCACTTCGCTTAGTCAACGCCCTCACTGGAAATTACCAGCCTTAACCGTTGGGTTATATAGTCTTTTAGGCTTTTTCTATTTCACTTCCGCACACGCAGACGAATTACAAATCCGAGCGGACAATACTGCACCCAAAAACCAACAACCGATAGTATTACAAACCGCCAACGGCTTGCCACAAGTCAATATTCAAACGCCAAACGATAAAGGGTTATCACATAATAAATACCAACAATTTGATGTGGCACAAAAAGGGGCGATTCTCAATAATAGCCGTAAAAATACGCAAACAGAACAAGGTGGCTGGGTACAGGCAAATCCTTACTTGGTGGGTGGTGAAGCCAAAGTGATTTTAAATGAAATTAATG
>NZ_JTJP01000060.1:0-10710 GCF_001678575.1 Gallibacterium genomosp. 1 | reverse complement strand
CCCCCCCTTCACTTTCTAAAATAGATATTTTAGAAGAAAAAATTCTTATATATAAAATTCTACAAAATGCACTTTGGTACTTATGGACATTAGCTAAAGAGTCTAGAGGTGATTTCTTTGGTAATTATAAATATAAACGCCTAGAAAGAATCTTTTCTTTATATTCAGAGTATAAGGAAAATTATATATGATGTGGAAAGACTTAATCTATAAGTTTAGAGGTGAACTTTTAGGAATTCTATCTGGATTACTTTGGGCAATAAATTTAATATTGATAGATCGAGTCGCATCTTTATATAAAGAGTTGAGTGATGATTATCTTTTTTTGTCTGTAATAATACTGCTTTTTACAGAGTTTTTTTCACTTGTCTTTTTGTCATTTTTAAGAATAAGAAAAATAACTTTAGATATTTCTAAAAATGCTTTTGTTATTAGGAAAAATATTATTTTCTTAGTATTCCCTTCTATAGGTATGGGATTGTATATATTATCTATTGTATTTTCTGGGGTTGCTATTACGACTTATTTTACATCGATATACCCAATATTTTCGTTATTAATATTGTTCTTTTTGTATAGAAAGATAAACTTTAAAGTGGTTATCTCTATAATATTATCAGTTATTGGTTTATATCTTACTATAGAACCATTAGAAATTAATAATCTTCAAGTTTTTGGAATATTTTTTGCACTGTTATGTGCATTTTCTTGGGGAAGTGAGTCTGTATGTTGTGAGTATTTTTCTATTAAATCAATATTTCCTGAAACAATATTATTTTTTCGATATATAATTTCTATATGCATTTCTATAATCTTGTGTTTAATATTTTTTTATCTAGGTGGTAATTTTAGTATAAATATAGAATTCTTATTTAATTTATTTATTGTTAGTATTTTTTCAGTATTATCTTACTTTTTTTATTATACATCAATAAGTATTATCGGATCATCTTATGCAATAAACTTCAACATAAGTTATATTTTGTGGGTTATGTTGTTTTTATTTACAACATATAATTTTACTATCATTAGTATAATTGGTGGCTTTTGTATTTTTTGTTCGATAGTAATTAGCTTTTCGAAAGGTGAAAAATGAATGCAATTATTTTAGCAGCTGGTTTAGGAAGTAGATTTAAAGATTTTGTAAGTAATAGTCATAAAGCATTACTTCCAATTTTATCTATGCCTAATATAGAAAGAACTATTAAATTTCTTCAAGAAGCTAATATTTTTGATATTTTTATTGTGACAGGACATAATGCTCATTTATTCGAATATTTGAATGATAAATATAAATGTAAAATTATTTATAATGAAAAATATAAGGAATACAATAACATTTATTCTTTTTTTAAGGTATCTAATTACTTTGAAAATAGTTATGTTATTGATGCGGATGTCATAGATTAAAAAGAGAAAAAGAATGGGTGCCAATTATAGATAAAATGGGAATTATTCGTCAGATAGATGTTAGCAATGATGATAAACCATCTCTTTTAGGAGTATCTTTTTGGATAGGTGAAGATTGTTATTCAATAAAGAAAGCTTTATCTAATTATTTAGAATCTGATATTTTAAATAATTCAAAATATTATTGGGATGATATTCCTAGAAAATTAATTCTAACCAAAAAATTAGCAGTTAGAACATTGTTGTTGAATGACAGTGATGCTGGAGAAATGGATACTGTTGAAGATTATTTAAGTTTATTAAATTATAAAAAAACTTGATAAAAATAAGGTCACAAATAGTATTATTTGTGACCTTAATATTCAGCATTTAACTTATAAATGTATTAAAGAGCATTATTAATAAACGCAGCCAATTGTGCTTTTGGAACGGCACCAACTTGAGTAGCAACAGGTTGACCATTTTTAAAGATAATCAATGTTGGGATGCTGCGCACACCTAATTGTGCAGGGGTTTGTTGATTTTCATCAATGTTAATTTTGACGATTTTCACTTTGCCGTCAAATTCTTCTGCAAGATCATCCAAAACCGGTGCAATCATTTTGCAAGGTCCGCACCAAGGTGCCCAAAGGTCAAGTAAAACAGGGACATCTGATTTTAAAACGTCCGCTTCGAAAGATGCATCGCTTGAATAAACAATTTTATCGCTCATAAAGTTTAATCCTTAAATGAAGTTTATTTTTTCATCAATGTTAAAAATGTTACGGTAGTATAACACTAATTTGTTGCACAAAATACAATTCCAGCAATAGCCAAAACTTAAAGTAGATTTGCGCAAGGTTGATTTGTAACCAGTGCGTGGATATTGCTAAGTGTCACATCCGAGATACTGGTTAATGCCTCTTCTGTTAAAAATGCCTGATGCCCTGTCAGTAACACGTTATGGCAAGAAGATAAACGACGGAATACGTCATCTAAAATTACTTCATTCGATTTATCTTCGAAGAAGAGATCTCGTTCATTTTCATAAACATCCATACCTAATGCGCCAATTTTACGGGATTTTAAAGCCTCAATCGCCGCTTGGGTATCAATCAATGTGCCACGACTGGTGTTAATGATCATTACACCATCTTTCATTTTTTTGAATGCTTCGGCATTTAGCAGATGATAGTTTTCCGGAGTTGCCGGACAATGAAGTGTGATGACGTGCGAATGGGCATAGAGTTCATCTAAAGAAACATAAGTGGCGCCAAGTTCTTCTGCTGCCGGATTTTTAAATGGATCATAACAGAGAATATGCATACTAAAGCCTTTTAGAATTCGCATTACGGCTAAACCGATTTTTCCGGTTCCGATAACGCCAACAGTGCGTCCGTGCATATTGAAACCGATTAAGCCTTCAAGCGAAAAATTGGCTTCACGGGTGCGTTGATAAGCGCGGTGAATGCGACGATTTAATGTCAACATTAAGCCGACCGTATGTTCGGCAACGGCTTCCGGAGAATATGCCGGCACTCTAACCACACTTAATCCCAATTCTTTGGCGGCTTCTAAATCGACATTGTTGAAACCGGCACAACGTAAAGCAATAATTTTGACACCGATTTGCGCAAGTTCGGTGAGCACTTCCCGATCTGCATTATCGTTGACAAAAATACAGACCGCTTGGCAACCTTCTGCCATTTTTGCAGTACGCTTACTGAGCATAAAGTCAAAAAATTCGAGATCAAAATTGTATTTGACATTGACCAGTTCCAAATATTTTCGGTCATAACTTTTTGTACTATAAACAGCGATTTTCATCGTAATACTCCTATTAAATTTAAATTTTGCTTTCCTGTTGATAGTGTAACATATCAAGACCAAGTTAGGCGCTTTTGGTTGTGCCGAAGTCAGCAGTTCTGAAAGGGCAATTTGGGGTAATTTTAAAGAAAATGAGAGGTAAGAGCAGATAAATGCTGTGATTTTCGATAAAATCGTTATAATGTTGAATTTTTATAGACGAGAAGTGAGAGGAAACTATGTCATTTCATATTTTGTTATTAAATGGCCCTAATTTGAATATGTTGGGGAAACGGGAGCCGAAGCATTACGGTAGACAGACCTTACAAGATATTGAAACGGCGTTGCAAGAAAGTGCCGGAAAGTATGGCATTGAATTGAGTTGTTTCCAATCCAATAGCGAAGAAAAACTGATTAATAAAATTCACGAAAGTTTGGGACAAGTGGATTTTATTTTGATTAATCCGGCGGCGTTTACTCACACCAGTGTGGCATTGCGGGATGCGTTATTATCAGTAGAAATTCCTTTCGTTGAAATTCATCTTTCAAATATTCATCGTCGTGAACCTTTCCGTCATCACTCCTATCTAAGCGATATTGCTGTGGGCGTAATTTGCGGATTAGGCGCGGCTGGGTATCAATATGCGTTACAGTTTGCCGTTGCCCATTTGCAACAGCAACAAGCAAATTAATCATCGCTACTGTTCTTTGTAGCGATTTGTCGATTAAACATTAACTAAAGCGGATCAAACTATGGATATTCGTAAAATTAAAAAACTTATCGAATTGGTTGAAGAATCAGGCATTATGGAAATTGAGATTTCCGAAGGCGAAGAATCAGTGCGTATTAGTCGTGGCAGTGCAGTAGCAGCGGCGGCTCCGGTTGCTCCACAACCGATCATTGTACCACCAGCCGCGCCGGCAGCAGTTGCAGCACCTACAGCAACACCGGCGACAGCCCCGGCAGCAGAAGCGAATGCAATTTCCGGTCATACCGTTCGCTCACCAATGGTGGGTACATTCTATCGTAGTCCAAGTCCTGAAGCCGCACCATTTGTTGAAGTGGGTAAAAGCGTTAAAGTCGGTGATACACTTTGTATTGTCGAAGCAATGAAAATGATGAACCGTATTGAATCGGATAAAGCCGGTGTAGTAAAAGCTATTCTGGTTAATGATGGTGATGCGGTTGAATTTGATGAACCATTAATCGTAATCGAATAAATTCACTATGACACAATATGACAACAGAACATATTGTGTCGATTTTTATGGATAGAACTATGTTAGAAAAAGTAGTTATCGCTAATCGTGGTGAAATAGCATTGCGTATCTTACGAGCGTGCAAAGAGTTGGGTATTGCCACTGTGGCTGTGCATTCAACCGCAGATCGTATGTTAAAACACGTTTTGCTTGCGGACGAAACTGTTTGCATCGGGCCGGCGCCATCTGCAAAAAGTTATTTAAATATTCCGGCAATTATTGCCGCAGCGGAAGTGACTGGTGCAGATGCAATTCATCCGGGATATGGATTTTTATCAGAAAACGCCGATTTTGCGGAGCAGGTTGAACATTCCGGTTTCGTTTTTATTGGGCCGACTGCTGATGTTATCCGTTTAATGGGGGATAAAGTTTCAGCGATTGAAGCAATGAAAAAAGCCGGAGTGCCTTGTGTGCCGGGTTCGGATGGTCCATTGGGCAGAGATATTAATAAGAATAAAGAGATTGCCAAACGTATCGGTTATCCAATTATTATTAAAGCTTCCGGCGGTGGCGGCGGTCGAGGAATGCGCGTTGTTCGCCAAGAAAGCGCTTTGGAAGAAGCGATTGCAATGACAAAAGCAGAAGCGAAAGCTGCGTTTAATAATGATATGGTTTATATGGAAAAATATTTGGAAAATCCGCGCCATATCGAAATTCAAGTGTTGGCAGATACACACGGTAATGCAATTTATCTAGCTGAACGTGACTGTTCAATGCAACGTCGTCACCAAAAAGTGGTGGAAGAAGCACCGGCACCGGGCATTACTGAAGAGATGCGCCGTCATATCGGCGAACGTTGTGCTAATGCGTGTAAAGAGATCGGCTATCGTGGTGCAGGCACGTTTGAGTTTTTATATGAAAACGGCGAGTTCTATTTCATTGAAATGAACACTCGAATCCAAGTGGAACATCCGGTTACTGAAATGATCACCGGCGTTGATTTAGTAAAAGAGCAATTACGCATTGCTTCAGGCTTGCCATTATCTTTTAAACAAGAAGATATTCAAGTACGTGGACACGCAATTGAATGCCGTATTAATGCAGAAGATCCGAATACATTCTTGCCATCTCCAGGAAAAATTGAGCATCTTCATTCACCAGGTGGGTTTGGTATTCGCTGGGACTCTCATATTTATGGTGGTTATACTGTACCGCCAAATTACGATTCAATGATTGGTAAATTGATTGCGTATGGTGAAGATCGTCAAGTAGCTATTCGTAGAATGCAGAATGCTTTAGCTGAAACGATTATTGATGGTATCAAAACCAACATCCCATTGCACGAATCGATTTTGGAAGATGAAAATTTCCAAAAAGGTGGTACTAATATTCATTACCTTGAGAAAAAATTAGGATTGAATGATTAGTTACTTATTAAACGCCGGTAATTCACCGGCGTTTTGCTCTTAAAATGATATAAAAATATGGCAAAAAAAGCAGAAATATTAACGCTCGAACAACAAAACTTTCGTAATGCGATGTCTAAATTAGCAGCGGCAGTGAATATTGTTACAACACAAGGTGAGGCAGGAACTTGTGGAATTACGGCGACGGCGGTTTGTTCTATCACAGATACACCTCCAACAGTTTTAGTTTGTGTGAATCGTAATAGTCAAATGAATGCTGTATTTAAACAGAATAAACAGGTTTGTATTAATATTCTATCCGCAGAGCAGCAAGAGCTTGCTTGTCATTTTGCAGGTATGCGTGAAAGTTCAATGGAAGAGCGTTTTAATATGGACATCTGGAAAGAAAAACACGAATTTTATCACGCTCCGGCATTAATTGGTTCATTGGCTAATCTGCACGGTACAATCACTATGATTCACGAAGTTGGCACGCACTCGTTATTTTTCGTGACACTAGAGACAATCGATGTGAATGAGGGCAAAGGTTTGGTGTATTTTAACCGAGGTTTTCAGGTTGTAAAAGAAAAGAGCCTATTATCATTATAGGCTCTGAACATTATTGATTAATAGTTTTTAGATTGCTCTTTATCTACGACAATCGGATCTACATAGAATATATCAGGAATAGGCTGTTTATGAATTTGCTTTAATGCATTTTCAATAGCTATAGTTACCTGTTTTTTTGGCAACTGGTCAATAGTATTTTGGAGTTTTCCTTGTTTTACATATTCAATAGCCAAAGGAATCCCATCATAACCAGTGATAAGCACTTTCCCTGCCAATCTTGCATTTTCAACAGCTGTCACTGCTCCAATAGCCATATTATCATTCGCTGCAAAAATGCCATTTATATTTGGATTGGCGGTCAGAATATTGCTAACAACGTTTAATGCTTGTTCGGTTTCCCAATTTGCTGATTGTGATGCCACAATTTTTATTCCGGGTGCTTCATTAAATGCTTTTAATGCTCCAGCTTTCCGTTGTTCACCATTATCAACTCCAGGTATGCCTTCTAATATAGCGATATCCCCCTTACCTCCTAAAGCATCGACTAAATTTTTAGCTGCTAAATATCCTCCTAAAAAGTTATCTACGCCAACATAATTAAATTTTAAGTTTGCTTTTTTAGCAGCTTCGGCATCTAAGCGAACATCTAAATCAATAATCGGAATACCTGCTTTTTCTGCTTTTTGGAAAGCTGGAATAAATGCTATAGAGTCATTTGGAGTTACAATGATGGCATCTACTTTTTTAGCAATCATATTTTCAACAAGGCCAACGAGTTGTTCTGTTGAATCTTCTTTTTCTGCAACTTGAATAATTAAGTCAACGTCCATTTTTTTAGCTGCTTCTTCAGCACCTTGTTGCATAGAAATAAAGTATTCATTACTTAATGTTTTCATAAGTAGTGCAATTTGTGGTTTTTCTGCAATCCGGATATGACAAAGGCAAGTAATCCAGCTTTTATGGAGTTAGAAAGGAAATTTTTTTTCATAGGATTCTCCTTTAATTAAGCTACTATTCTGATCACTGATGTAATCATTGTTTTTATTTTAACACTTCAATAAATTTTTAATGTGATTTTAGTCACAAAAACGATCTAAAATTTACTTGTTTTGATAATTTGTTAAAATTTTTACACAATAATTGTTATTTATGTGATTTTAATCACATTTATTTTTAAGTGAATATCATATGCTTACAACAATGATAAATCATTAAATGGAGTAAAAGTCATGTCCAAAGATAAGCAACTTATATTGGAATTACAAAATATTAATAAGAGTTTTTTTGGGGTGAGTATTCTTAAGAATGTAAATCTAAAGATTTACTCCGGTGAAGTTCATTGCTTAGTAGGAGAAAATGGTGCTGGAAAATCAACATTATGTAAAATTATTGCAGGAATATACCCCAGAGATAATGGAAAAATTTTATTCCAAAATACATATTATTTACCTAAAACAGTGAAAGATGCTCAATTGCTAGGTATAGGGTTTATCCATCAAGAATTAATGTTAGTTCCTCACCTAACAGTGTTAGAGAATATTTTTTTAGGATCAGAAGAAAAGTCATTTTGTAATAGGATGAATTGGAAAAGTATGAGGGAAAAAACACAAAAGATTATTGATGATTTGGAACTTGATATAAGTCCTGATGATTTAGTAATTAATCTATCTGTTGCGCAGCAACAGATGGTAGAAATTGCTAAGGCTATGTTTGGTGGATATAAAGTTATTATTTTTGATGAGCCAACAGCATCTATTTCAAGAAAAAATACGGAAACCTTGTTTAGGATTATTCATCAACTAAAAGAAAAAAATGTTGCAATGATATATATATCACATCGTTTAGAAGAGTTTAAACATATAGCGGATAAAATTACAGTATTGAGAGATGGTGAGATTACGGGAACATTAAATTATAAAGATACATCATCAAAAGAAATTGTGAAATTAATGGTAGGAAGAAATATTGATTTTTCAAATTATTATAGAGAATTTAAAGGAATAGATGAAAAGTTAAGAGTAGAGAATTTAAATAATAAAAAAATTAAAAATATTAATTTTACTTTATATAAAGGCGAAATATTAGGATTCGCTGGGTTAGTGGGAGCTGGAAGAACAGAAATCCTAAGAGCAATATATGGGGCAGATGAGTATGTGGGAAATATATTTATTGATAACAAAAAAATAAATATATATACACCTGAAGATGCTGTAAAACAAAAAATAGGATTTATTACAGAGGATAGGAAAATACAAGGATTAATATTAGGATTAAGTATTAGAGACAACATTACTCTTCCTATTTTAAAAAATTTTTGGAATAAATTTTATTTAGATAAGAAATTAGAAAAAGAGCTAGTAGAAAAAGATAGAAAAAAATTACGTATTGTATCTAAAGATCAGGATCAAGAAGTAAAAACACTTTCAGGAGGAAATCAACAAAAAGTCATTATTGCAAGATGGTTAGAAAGTGGAGTCAATATTTTACTATTTGATGAACCCACTCGAGGGATTGATGTCGGTGCAAAAACAGAAATATATGATTTAATGAGGGAGTTTGTTATTAATGGTGGCAGTATTATTATGGTTTCATCTGATTTGCCGGAATTAATTACAATGTCGGATAGAGTAATTGTAATGAGAAATGGTGAAAAGATTAAAGAAATAGCAGAAAAAGATGAAATTAATGAAGAAAATTTAATGCATTTAATGATCGGTGTTTAATTTATTGGGGGTATATATGTTAAATATAAGAAAAGTAATATCTAAGCTAGGTATTGGTATTGTTCTTTTCCTTATGATATTAGGTATGTCAATTAGTTCAGACGTATTTTTATCTACAAATAATATTTTAAATATATTATTACAAGTATCGGTAATTTGTATTATATCAGTCGGAATGACTTATGTCATATTAACAGGTGGAATAGATTTATCGGTGGGTTCTATAGTTGCATTATCTGCGGTATGTCTGGGGGTTTTTGTTCATTCAGGATTAGCATGGATAGGAGATGATCCATCTTCAATAGAAATAATGTTAGTTATATTGTTTTCTATATTAGGAACAATTTTAGTAGGAGCCTTATGTGGTTATGTTAATGGATTAGTTATTGTCTATGGGAAGGTTACTTCTTTTATAACAACATTAGGGATGATGGGAATAGCAAGAGGATTGGCATTAACAATATCTAATGGAAAGACAATCTATAATTTTCCGAATGAATTACGTTTTTTAGGTAATGGTTCGATTTCTTTAGGAGGAGTCAATATACCAATACCAGTTATCATTGCCTTAATTGTTGTATTAGTAAGTTATTACGTTTTAACTCAAACTATTTTTGGAAGACAGATATATGCTTTGGGTGGAAATAGAGAGGCAGTTAGATTGTCTGGTATTAATGTTGCAAAATTAGAAATTAAAACTTATGTTATTAATGGATCTTTAGCCGCTATAGGTGCTGTTATTTTAGTTGGTAGATTAAATGCTGCACAACCTATAGCTGGAATGGGATACGAGCTGGATGCTATTGCAGCAACTGTAATTGGAGGAACGAGTTTAATTGGCGGTGTTGGTTCAGTTATAGGAACTTCTATTGGTGCCTTAATTATGGGAGTTTTGCAAAATGGATTGACGTTATTAAATGTTACGTCTTATTTGCAAAGACTTATTATAGGATTAGTAATAATATTAGCAGTATTCCTAGATCAAATCAGGAGAGGAGAAGTATCTACAACAAACATAAAAAGATTATTTTTTAGAGAATAGTTTATTTTTACTTTTATATGGAGAAAATATATGAAGTATTATCTAGGAATTGATTGTGGTGGAACTTTTGTTAAGGCTCAAATTATAGATGAATTAGGTAATATTATAAAATGTGCTAAAGATAATATAGGGATTATTAGTAATCAACCAGGTTATGCAGAAAGAAATATGAATGCTCTTTGGAGTTCATGTGCTAATATTATTAAAAAGGTAATTGAATATTCAGGTGTTGATAACAGAATGATTGTGAGAATAGGTATATCAGCACAAGGAAAAGGAGTACATCTATTAGATAAAAATTATAATAGTTTGGGGAATGCCATACTTTCATCAGATAGACGAGCAGAAAAAATTGTATCTATGTGGAAAGAGCATGATGTTGATAAAATAATATATCCTATAACCAAACAAAACATATGGAGTGGACATCCGGTCTCTATTTTAAAATGGATAAAAGATAACGATATTGATAGATATAATAAGATAGAATATGTTTTAATGACACATGATTATTTAAGATTCTGTTTGACTGGCAATCTATATTGTGAAGTTACTAATATATCAGAATCTAATT
>NZ_JTJP01000059.1:0-29215 GCF_001678575.1 Gallibacterium genomosp. 1 | reverse complement strand
TGTACCACTACAACCTTACAACACCACTTTTCTTATCATCTCTAAATATAATAGATTTATTAATTAGATGTAAGAACCTTTCCACTAAATCCCTTTCCTTATCAAATAATTCTAGTGGAATTAACATTCTTTTCTTAGAAACATAAGCATTACTCAATAAGTTTGAACAATCTTCATATCCATACACAACCCAATATTTTCTATCTTTATTAAAATAAAATCCTTTTGCTTTGGTATCATAAGAAATAAGTTTCTCATAAAATTCTTTATAAGAGCTAATCAAATCAATATATGTATTACACATAAATTAACTCCTTCTTAGCTATAAATTTTCCCTCAGTATTAAGATGTTTTGCAACAAAATGTTTCATCGCTATTTGTTCAGACTCTGGCATAAGCCAAAACATAATATTTGTATACCAATACCACCCCAATTTTGTTAGATAAAATCGTTCTTTATCCTCAGTAATCAACTTATAATTTTTAAGCTGTGATATTTTTTCTTGTAATGATAATGGGATATTTATCATGTCTATTTTAGATTTTTCCACTTCACCATGATAGGGAAGCCGCATAATCAAAGCTTTCATTTCATCTAAAATCTTTGAATGTTTATTAATAGTCATAGGAATTTTTCCATTCATCATAGAATTTATATAGTTTTGTCTACTAGATGTATTAGTAATAGTATGCTCTCGTATTGATGATACTGCATTCACACCAAACCCATGTAAATCATGATCTGAATATCCATAAACATGTTCATGATAAATAAAACTATATTTATTTGTTACTACAGATTGATCTACTTCATCCACCCTAACATATCCATGCCCATTATGAGGTATAAATCCTTTATTTCTCATATATGAATCAATCAACATATTCATAGAAAATTTTCTAGTAGCTGTTGTTAAAGGTAATCCTCTATCTCGAATAGCTTTATGAAGTTTTGCTTGAGTCATAACATTATCAATTGGTTGACATCCTCCCCGCCCTAAAGGACGGGGATTCCTACCAGCTTCCACGCCTTGCGTGGGCTACTCTCGGTGGGTTCTTGCTGCTGACCTCTAACGAGGTTCACTTCACAAGCGCTACGGCGATGTCCTCGCCTGCTTTTCATTATGCCTGAACGATTGCTCGCCCACGCGCTAAAACATTCATCGCACCAACCACATCGGCATTTTCTGTGTAGCCACACTCTACGCATTCAAAATGTGCTTGCGTTTGGCGATTTTCTTTTGCTACATGACCACAACAAGGGCAAGTTCGACTGGTATTTTGCGCTGGCACTGCCACTAAAAATCCGCCTTGCCATTGCGTTTTGTAGTCCAACTGACGGCGAAATTCAAACCACGATTGGTCGAGAATGGCTCGATTTAATCCTGATTTTGCGGCTACATTCTTGCCGTGTTGCTCTGCTGTGCCTTTGGCGGATTTCGACATATTTGCCACTTGCAAATCTTCAATGTAAATCATTGCGTGGTTTTTGCTGATTTGGGTTGAGATTTTATGCAAAAAATCTTTGCGGCAATTAGCGATTTTATGATGCAATTTGGCGATTTTTGCCTTTAATTTCTGCCAATTTTGGCTAAATTTGACCTTGTTTTTAAGCCGTTTTTGCAGTTTTGCCAATTTGCCTTTATAGGTTTTAAACGCATTCAACGGTTCAAAAAACTCACCATTTGAAAGTGTGGCAAATCGTGCCACGCCCATATCAATACCAATTTCACCGCCGTTGTGTATTGGAATTTGATATTCAAACTCAGTCTGAATACTGACAAAAAAGCGTCCACGTTTCTGGCTGACAGTGACATTTTTGATTTCACCGATGACCTCACGACTGTTACGGTAACGGACCCAGCCGATTTTGGGTAGCCAAATGCGGTTATTGTTCTGTTCCAACTTGCAACCTTGTGGAAAACGAAAGCTCTCTTTGACGCCTTTTTTCTTGAATTTTGGGAAATCCGCACGCTGTTGAAAGAAGTTTTTAAACGCATTTTCAAGGTCTTTTAACGACTGTTGCAGCGCTTGCGAATGACATTCTTTGAGCCAAATTAGCTCTTTCTTCCATTGCGGAAGTAAGTTGGCAATTTTGCTGTAGCTGAATTTTTGATTATTATCTTGTTGATATTGCTCATTTTGCCACGCCAATGCCCGATTAAACACAAAACGACAACAGCCACAAAATTGCTTGATTTTGCGACTTTGTTCGCCGTTGGGCATTATCTCGAACTTAAAAGCTTTGCGGAGTAACATACAAAAATAGGAGTGTAAAAATGGTGCTATTTTATATTGTTATTGATTTTTCGCCAACATCGACAACAACAAACGCCAGATTCGCTTGTGCCTTATATCTCCGCCCTGAAGGACGGAGTTTTACGGCACGAATCTGATAAATATCAATATTAGATGCTCCTAGTGCAATAGCTTTTTCTAAATCCCTTATTAATTCCTCCTCATCTTGACCATTCATTCCATACAATATATCAAATAATACTGTTTTAAAATTTTTATTTAATAAATCAGCAGCAAAATTAATTTGTTCATATGTCGATGTAAGATTAAATAATTTTCTCCAATTAGGATCAAATGTTTGCAGCCCAAACCTAGGATGAGTAACCCCCATTTCTTTCATGGCAAAAACTTTATCAGACGAAAGGCTTTTTATTTCTATCTCAAATGAAAACTCACAATCTTTAGATAATAGAAAATATTTTTTTATCGCTTCTCCAATTTTAATCATATTATCTGGAGATAGAAGTGATGGTGTCCCTCCACCAAAAAATATAGCTTTTACCGGTATACTAAAATAATCATTTATTTTTGATTTAATCTCTATTTCTTTTATAAGAGCATTAACATATTTATCAACAATATCATGATCTCTATATGCACCTCTAGTAAAAGGACAAAAACTACAAATAGTTTCACAGAATGGAATATGAAAATATAAAGCTCTAGAATTTATGCGAAAGTTACTTCTACCAAGAATGTCGTTTATATTTTCATCAAAAACTCTTTTTCCTTGTGTTGGAAAGAAAAAATTATATACAGGAAATTGGTAATCAAACTTAAATAAACCGTTATCTCGTAAATTCATACTACTCTCCTTATAGTCATGATTTTTTTGTTTTCTCTATTTCTGGAATATGACACCCTCGTTCAATATAGCGATGAGATATTTTTTGTACCTTTGGTAATTTAGCTTCTATCTCTTCTACAGCAGAAAAGCATTTATCTCCACAAGTATAAATATCTATGCTCAAATAGTTTTTTTCCGGATAAGTATGATAAGAAAGATGTGATTCACTAAGCAAAAAGATACCTGTTACACCTTCTCCTTTTGTAGTAAATTTATGCGATAAAAAACCAATAGTATTAAATTTCGTTTTACTTAACACTTTCAAAAAAAATGTTTCTAATAGCTTATCATTTTTGAGAAAATTTATATCACTAAGAATTACATCTAAAATATAATGGTAACCTTTATCTTCCATAAAACCTCTCCTATATATACAAAAAAGGACAGCATACTCTGTCCTTTAATCTTAAATTACCAAGCTACATCATTGAAATCATAATGTTCAGTAGGTAATTCTGTAGCAAAAAGATCGATTGCACTCTCCATAAAAATCTCCTTAATAGATTACTTAACAATGATAATGACACTTACAACTTAAAAGTGTCGAATATGATTTATAAATATAAAAGAACTTTTTATCAACAAAAATTTAACAAAAAGTTATTTTTTTTAACAATTAGCATTTCATATCAAAATAGGATTTGCTGATATGTTTCTTCATGCAGTTTTAGGTAGAGGTATAGAGAATGAAATAACACGTTTTGTCATAGCTTGCTTTGCTATAACCCAAGTTATCTAATACCAAAACTTGATACAAAATAAATAAACGTGTTTTAAAAAAAAGCGGAACATTGCCTATAAGATCAAGAAAGAGTAAGATTTTATATTGTTATTAATTAATTAAGAATATTTATGAAATTAAGTACTTTTACTGATTACAATTTGCGTGTTCTGCTTTATCTCGCAGCACACCAAGATAGGCTTTCCACCATTCAGGAAATTGCGCTCGCTTACAATATTTCTGAAAATCATCTAATGAAAGTAATTCATCATCTTGCGAAAAATGATCTCATTTTATCCATTCGTGGTAAGGGTGGTGGTATTCGTTTACATCGAGCGCCGAGCGAATTGAATTTAGGGAAAATTGTTCGTTTAGCGGAGCAAAAAGGGCCTATCGTTGAATGCTTGGGAGATAAAAATAAGTGTTGTATCGCACCGAGCTGTCGTCTGCCATTGGCATTAAATGATGCATTCAACTCTTTTTATGAAACGTTATCTAAATATACGTTAGCCGATGTGATGATAGATGGCGCGACAATGCAGCCTTTGTTGGCTAACAATGAGAAAGGTGCTGCCTAAAAGCAACACCTTTCTATGTGCTGTCTATCTTAATAAATAGATAGCCTGATAAGGTTTTAACTTGATCGTTTCCGTCTGACAGCAAATTTCATCATAATTATTCAGCAAGATTTGGTACTGTGTAATATCCATTTCTCTATCTAAATTGAACAGCAGTTCTTTGTCAGTTAAATTTGCCAACACAAATAAACAGCTATCCTCACTTTCCCGTCGATAACACCACAAAGAATCAGATTCCGGCAATAAATCCTGATAATTACCTTCCGTAAAAATCGGGTACTGTTTTCGTAATGCAATTAAGCGTTGATAACAATAAAATACAGAGTTTCTGTCTGCCAAGGCTTGTTGTACGTTCAGCTGTTGATAATTTCCGGCAACTTCAATCCAGCTTTCTCCCTCACTAAAACCGGCGTTTTTATCTTGATTCCATTGCATTGGAGTGCGACTGTTGTCACGCGATTTCTGCGCTAAAATTTTCAGCAACAATGCTTCAGGTACACCTTTGTTCTGTAATTCCTGATACATATTTAGGCTTTCCACATCACGATACTGATTTAGTGAAGTAAAATTCGGATTGGTCATCCCGATTTCCTCACCTTGATAAATATAAGGCGTACCTTGAAGACCGTGTAAAATCATTGCCCATAATTTTGCAGAAACTATCCGTAATGTCCCCTCATCTCCAAAACGTGAAACAATGCGAGGTTGATCGTGATTACACCAAAACAATGCATTCCACGCTTTACCATACATTCCTGTCTGCCAATAATGGAAAATACGTTTTAATTCAATAAAATCTGGTTTAGCATAGCTCCATTTTTCACCATTTGGATAATCCACTTTTAGATGATGGAAATTAAAGGTCATTGAAAGTTCCGTACCGTGCAAATTGGCATATTGCTGACAATGTTGCAAACTAGTTGAAGACATTTCACCAACCGTCATTAAGCCTCTTTCTTGAAAAACATCTCGACTTAGTTCCTGCATAAATTCGTGAATACGCGGTCCATCGGTATAAAAGCGACGACCATCACCTTGATCATCATTCGGAAAACGCTGATCTTTAGAGACCAGATTAATCACATCCAATCTTAAACCGTCAACGCCCTTATCTGCCCAAAAATGGCAAATTTTTTTTAATTCAGCACGCACTTTCGGATTTTCCCAATTTAAATCTGCCTGTTCTGTTGCAAAAAGATGCAAATAATGCTTGCCTACTTTTTCACTCCATTGCCACGCATTACCGCCAAATTTAGAGCGCCAATTATTCGGCAATTTATCTTTATGTTCGCCTCGCCAAATATAAAAATCGTGATATTTACTATTAATATCTTGTGCCTGTTTAAACCATTGATGTTCAGTTGAAGTATGATTGAACACCATATCCATAATCACTCTGATATTTCGCTGATGTGCCTGTTCAACCAAATTTTCAAAGTCTGCCATTGAGCCATAACTCGGATCAATCGCACAATAATCAGCAACATCATAACCATTATCAACCTGTGGTGAAACATAGATTGGTGTAATCCAAATAGCATCCACTCCTAAATTTTTTAAATAATCCAATCGCTGCGTAATGCCATTAATATCGCCAGTACCAGAACCGGTTGTATCCTGAAAACTTTTTGGGTAAATTTGGTAAATAACGCCTGTTTTCCACCATTGTTGTTGAGAAGCCTGCTGCATAATTATCTCCTTATAAAGTGCCGTTTGCGGCTTTACGTTTATAAACAATAGCGGTTAAAACCAATGGAACAATAATGGCAATCAGCATTGCTAATGCATAAATCAACCAGAATTGTGGTTTGATCGATAAAATTCCCGGCAAACCGCCTACTCCGATACCATTTGCCAACACTCCACTGAAACCACAAAGCAATGCCGCAAACGCAGAGCCAATCATTGCGCATAGCATAGGGAAACGATATTTTAAATTGATACCGTACATTGCCGGTTCTGTTACTCCTAAATAAGCGGAGATTGCTGCCGGCACTGAAATTTCGCGTTCATTGGCTTTTTTGCTGACCAACACAATCGCCAACACGGCTGAAGCTTGAGCAATATTCGATAATGCAATCAGTGGCCACACCGGTGTTCCGCCCATACTTTGAATCATCTGCATATCAATCGCTAATGTGGTTTGATGTACTCCGGTAATAACCAATGGCGCATAAAGGAAACCAAATAATGCTGCGCCGATTGGTGCAAAACTGCCAGTCATTGCGGCACGAACCACATAAGCCACGCCGTTGCCAATTTCGCGTCCGATAGGTCCAATAATGGAATGTGCTAAAAAGACAGCGATAATCAATGAAACAACAGGCACAATCACAAGATTCAATGAATCCGGCACAATCTTTCTTAAACGTGTTTCTAACCAACCTAAAGCTAAACCAGCCATAATGGAAGGAATAACTTGTGCTTGATAACCGACTTTATCAATTGTAAATAAACCGAAATCCCAAATGTCCGGTATTTGTGTTCCCAAACCGTAGGAATTCATCAATTGCGGAGAAACTAATGTAACGCCTAATACAATACCTAATATCGGTGAACCTCCCATTTTTTTCACTGTAGACCAACAGATACCGACCGGTAAATAGAAGAAAATTGCTTCACCAATTAACCACAAGAAATCATAAATGGTTTGCCACATCGGGCTTGTCTGTACCAACGTCTTGCCATCCGATAACGGAATATCGCCGATAACATTACGGAAACCTAGAATCAAACCTCCACTAATCAATGCTGGTAATAACGGAATAAAAATTTCAGCAAAATGAGAAATTAAGCGTTCGTGCCATTTCATATTTTGTCTGGCAGCTGCTTTAACATCATCTTTACTGACTTCACTGATAGAAGTCTGTTTCACCAACTCTTTATAATACAAATCGACTTCCGGCCCGATAACCACTTGGAATTGCCCGGCATTAGTAAAACAGCCTTTTACCATCGGCAAGTTTTCTATTGCTTTCACATCTGCTTTAGCGGTGTCGTTCAATACGAAACGTAACCTTGTAATACAATGCGTTGCCGATGCAATGTTATCTTTACCACCTATTAATGTAATCAACTTGGTGATATTTTGCGGATCAATTTTTTTTGCCATAGTGTCCTCAAGATCTAATCAACTAAATTAACCGATCACAGCATAACCAATGATGAAGTTTTACACAATGGGAACGTTCCCAAAATATGATCAAGATCACAAAATAAACATATCTTTAATTCTCTTACGGCTAAAAATCAGAAAAGCCATAGCAGCAATGAGACCGATTTTGTTGCTAATTAAGCTAAAAGAGGTTAAATGATTTTGCACTATCGCAAAAATAAGATAATGACAAACTGTTGACAAAGACGAGCAAAATCAATAAAATCTCGCCCGCATTGCCCAATGGGGCTATTCCTCCTTAGTTCAGTCGGTAGAACGGTGGACTGTTAATCCATATGTCGCTGGTTCAAGTCCAGCAGGAGGAGCCAGATTTTTTTCTTTTGGTACTATGTTTTATTTGTCTCCTTTTATGAAATTTAGTCTTTATGCCAAAAGAATTTCGCCCATAGTAAAACTATGGGCTTTCTTTTTTATGTTTCTTTTATACTTCCATACTCTTCCGGCAATCCTAAATTCAAAAAATAGCCTGCTTTATCTTTTTCAACCACAAAAACTGATAATTCATCACGCCAATCACCCAAAACAATCCGTTTCCTGCCATTTTCTAAATAATGAATTGCTTGACGATGTGTATGTCCGTGAATCATTTGCGCCACCTGAAATTTGTTAAATACTTCCATTACAGTTTGCGCATTGACATCCATAATCTGCAATGATTTTTCCTTTTTATCATCCTGACTTTGGCGGCGAATGCGTTGTGCTAAATTAATCCGCCATTGCAACGGCAAACAGAGAAACAATTTTTGTAACCAACGCTGATGAACGCGTTTGCGGAATTTTTGATAGGCCACATCATCAGTGCAAAGCGTATCGCCGTGACAAAGCAAGGTTTCCACGCCAAACAACATCAATTTTTGGTATTCCGGTAACAACTGTACGCCGGTTTCTTGGGCAAACCGTTTTCCAAGTAAAAAATCACGATTACCGTGACAAAAATAACAGGTGATCCCTTTTGATGTCAGCTCACGCAATAATCGTTTAATTTCGTCGATCTGTTCCGAATGCTCATCATCGCCCACCCAAAAGTCAAACAAATCACCTAAAATGTACAATGCTTGTGCCTGTGGCGCCTTTTCCGTCATAAAATAACGAAACAATGCAAGTAAATGCGGAGACTGCATACTCAAATGTAAATCAGCAATAAAATAAATCGGTTTATCCATCTTCTATTTATCATTAATCAAGAAAGGAAATACTATAAAGCATTTTCCGCATAAACGCTTTGTTCTTTTGTACTTGTTCCCCTAATTTCGCTATACTTGCGCTAATTTATGTGAGGGATAAGCTATGCTTAAAGTAATTCGTATTATTGTAGTCGCTATTTGTTGTATTTTAATCTGTATCATTGGTTCTCTTTATTCATTAATTAATTTTAAAAATCCGAACAATGTGGCGGTATTTGCACACTGGTTTGCTCGTCTCCACCCACTTTTCGGGCTGAAAGTCGAATATCGTTATCCTCAAGGTGCAGACAAATTTGAACGCTGTATTTATGTTGGTAACCACCAAAATAATTATGATATGGTTACTATTTCTCATATGGTAATGCCTCGTACTGTCAGTGTTGGGAAAAAAAGCCTAATTTGGATCCCATTTTTCGGCATACTTTACTGGATTACCGGTAATATTTTTATTGATCGAGAAAATCGCAGTAAAGCCCACAACACAATGACAACCCTGGCTAAACGCATTCATAAAGATAATCTTTCAATCTGGATGTTTCCTGAAGGCACTCGCAGTCGTGGGCGCGGTTTATTGCCATTTAAAACTGGGGCATTTTATGCTGCTGTTGAAGCTGGTGTGCCAGTCGTGCCTGTTGTCTGTTCATCAACACATAATAAAATTGATCTTAATCGTTGGCATAACGGCACCGTAATTTGCGAAATGTTACCGCCAATCGACAGCAAAGCGTACAATAGAGAAAGCGTGCGCGATTTTGCCAAAGATTGCCACGATCTGATGGCGCAACGTATTGCTGAACTTGATGCCGAAATTGCGCAGAAACAACAGAAATCCTAGTTAAAAAACAGGGAGGAAATTATGGGAAATTATTCACGTCGCCGCTTTTTACAAGGTTCTTTAGCAATTGTTGCCGGCAATGTTTTGCCTTGTACCGTTAGGGCTGATAGCAATCCTCCTCTCTGGATTCCTCCTTTAACATCTGTCGGTCGTGGTTCGCCGATTTTACTAAATGCTCGTAATGTCAAAAAAGCCTTTAATAACAATAAAGTAGATGCTTGGGGCTTTAACGGTTTTTACTTAGGGCCGACCATTAAAATGAAACAGAATGACTTCCTACGTCTTACTTACCGTAATAATTTAACAGAATCTATTGCCATCAATATCCAAGGTTTACAAGCTAACGGCGAGATTTCAGGCAGCATTAACCGCAATTTAGCCCCTAACAGTTCTTGGTCGCCGATAATTCAGATCAAACAATCTGCTTCAACCTGCTGGTATCACAGTGATACTATTGGTCGTTCCGCTTATCAAACCTATAGAGGTTTAGTCGGAATGTGGATTATTGAAGATGAAGAAAGCAAAAAAAACTTATTACCAAACAAATATGGCGAAAATGATATTCCATTGATTTTACAGGATATTTCTTTAAATTATAATGGTCAGCAAGTCTTTAATCTGGAAAAAAACGCTTTTTTAGGTAAACAACTTTTTGTTAATGGACAGTGTAACCCGTTTATCAATGTCGCACGAGGCTTTATTCGTCTTCGTTTATTAAATGCTTCGGTTTCACGCTCATATTATCTGCATTTTGATAACCAACAACCTTTCTTCAAAATTGCCTCTGGATTGGGATTTCTCTCTCAGCCACAAGAACAAAAAGCATTGTTATTGGTGCCCGGTGAACGGGTTGAAATTTTAGTCGATACAAATCAGAACAAACCGTTACGCCTACTTGCCGGAAATTCAGCAAATATTATTGATAAAGTGAGAGGTTGGCTAGGAATATCTGATCATCTAGAAAATAATCTTGTTGTCGAATTACGTCCTCAAGGTTTAGCTTCCGCTTTCGCACAACAAAAGCCGACTTTACCTGATGCGAAACTGGGGCTACCACTCTCACCACAAAAAGAGCGACATATTCACTTAAGCACTCAGGATGCAATGATCAACCAACGACGCTTTGATCCTCGTCGTATTGATATTTTTGCACAATTAAACAGTGTTGAACGTTGGATACTTACTGCAGATCAGGCTACTGGTTTCCAATTACAAGGAGCAAAATTTTTGATTGAACAGCAAAATGGCGAACGCAACAAAAAAGAGATGTTGGCTTGGACAGATACCGTTTGGGTAGAAGGCGAAACACGCATTTTAGTACAATTTGATAATCCTTCTTCCAACTCCTACCCATTTATTTTTGGGGCATCCAATCTATTACTCTCAGATAAAGGCTGTATGGGATTACTGGTTGTTCAATAATCAAGTTTTGTGGCAACAATATTGTCCGCTTAAGGAATTGATAATCGGACAATTCTCACTATCATCTCCCGGACATTGAGAAGCTAATGTTGTCAATTTGGTACGCATTTGTTGTAGTTTAGCAATCTGAGCATCAATTTCGTCAATCTTCGCTAAAGTTTGTGCCTTAACATCTGCACTTCGTCGGTGAGGATTGCGATACAATGCCAATAATTGTTCACATTCTGGCAAAGAAAACCCTATTTCCCTCGCTTCACGAATCAAATTTAATGCTTCAATATGCTGCATATTATATTGGCGATAACCATTAACACTCCGATCTGGCGGCGCAATCAAACCTTTCTGTTCATAAAATCGGATTGCTTTCGCACTCAGATTAGTCAATTTAGCTACTTCATTAATATACATCTTTTCTCCTTGACTTTAACCTTGCTGGAAGGTTTATTGTAGCACCGTTTGATGAGTTCGCTACACAGCCTGAACTCAATACCAACAAAAAAATACAAAATATATGGAGAATAAAAATGACACTATTAAAACTTTCTGATCTCTCTTGCCAACATTGTGTAAAAAACGTAACTAATGCACTTTCCTCCGTAGCTGGAGTGGAAAATGTGAAAGTTTCCCTACATTATGCCTATGTTGAAGGAAATGCTGATACCGAAGCATTAATCAAAGCTGTGGTTGATGCCGGTTATCAAGCTGAAGTTGCTACCGAACCAACTCAAACCTTATCTTTATCGGGTCTTAATTGCCAACATTGCGTCAATAGCGTAAAAAACGCACTTGAAAAATTACCTGATGTGGTGTTTGCCGATGTAGAAAAAACTTCTGCAAACATTTATGGTGATGCTACTTTGGAAACCTTAATCAATTGCGTAGAACAAGCCGGTTATTCAGCAAAGTAGCCTCTCAACGTGTTGAATCCTGTCAGCCACAACACGTTGAAGCTGAAACAATAACGGCTGACGCACGATCACCTAGCACTCCACAAGAAAATGAACAGCTATTTCTGATTAGTGGTATGTCCTGTGCTGCCTGTGTTGCCAAAGTTGAAAAAGCAATCCGAAAAGTCTCTCAAGTTGAACAGGTTAGAGTGAATTTAGCAGACAATACCACTACCGTAGTCGGTGGAGATACAACTCAAATCTCTCAAGCAGTTGCCTCTGCTGGTTATCAGGCAGAATTGCTTGAAGATGAAATCACTCGGGCGCAAAAAATTGAGCAAAAATATCAACAAGATATTCAGCACAAAATCAAACAAACAACAGTAGCGTTGATTGTCGGTTTCGGTTTGATGATCGCTATGTGGTTAAAACTACTACCATCATATGAACAGTTTGGACAGCAACAGCCTCTTTGGTATCAAAGTTTCTATTTGCTGATAAGTTTATTAGTTATTGCTGCAATTTACTATTCGGGTAAACACTTTTTCGTGCGTGCTTGGACAAATTTATTGCACAAAACAACATCAATGGATACTTTGGTGGCATTAGGTACATTAACAAGCCTATTGCTTTCACTGCTGATTATTCTCTTTCCGCATCAATTTACGCAACATCATCTTTATCTGGATTCCGGTTTAATGGTGATTGGTTTCGTCAATATCGGCAAAATTTTAGAAAGTCGTGGTAAAAAATCCGCCAGCACAGCCTTATCGGCTTTAATGGATCTTTTGCCGCAGCAAAGCACGGTGATTGAAAACGGACAGACCAAAACGATTCCGACCAAACAAGTACAGCCGCAGATGCTATTGCAATTACAAACCGGCGATAAAATTCCGGTTGATGGCAAGCTCAATTCGGGCGAACTTTGGGTGAATGAAGCAATTCTGACCGGTGAATCTCAACCGATAAAGAAAAATATCGGTGATGTCGTTACCGCCGGAACCTTGGTCAGCAATGGCGGTGGGCAGATGTTGGCAACGCAAACCGGTCGCAACACCACATTGGCACAAATGATTCGGACAATCGATCAGGCGCAAACCTCTAAACCGCAGTTAGCGACACTGGTTGATAAAATTGCTGCCATTTTTGTGCCAACCGTTTTACTTATCGCCACCTTGACTTTCTGTTTGTGGTTGTTCAATGGTGCAGATATTAGTGCCGCCACTTTGGCAGCTATTTCCGTTTTGGTTATCTCTTGCCCTTGTGCATTAGGGTTGGCGATTCCAATGTCGATTATTGTCGGAACAGGACAAGCCGCTAAATTGGGCATTTTGGTAAAAGAGGCAAACGGATTACAGCACCTTAGCCAAGTCAAACATATTTTCTTTGACAAAACCGGCACGCTCACCAGCGGCAATACACAAGTAACCGCTGTTTGGCAACAGAACAGCGAAAGTGTCGCTATCGCCGCCGCAATCGAACAAAATATGGTGCATCCTTTGGCTCAAGCAATTATCCAATTTGCACAACAGCAATCTGCCGTTTTGCCTACTATCGAGCAAGTCAATGCGATTTCTGGAAAAGGACTGCAAGCGATCATCGAACAACGACAATGGCTTTTGGGCAGTTTAAGTTTTATGCAGGAACAACAGGTAGATCTGCAACCTTGCCAAACTTTTATTCAGCAACAATTACAACTTGCCGCCAGCTTAGTCTTTTTAGCCAACGGTAAAAAGGTAATTAATGTGTTTGCGATCAGCGATCAGATCAAACAGGATGCCTCAATCGCATTACAACAACTTAAACAACAGCAGATTGATTGCACAATGTTGACAGGCGATAATCGCCAAACTGCAGAGGCTTTTGCCAAACAGCTCGGCATTACACAGGTGATTGCGCAAGCCACACCGCAACAGAAAGCAGAACAAATCAGCCAAAGTCGTCAAAACGGCATTACCGCAATGGTCGGCGATGGCGTGAATGATGCGCAGGCATTTGTGATGGCGGATGTTTCAATTGCAATGGGCAACGGTGCCAAAGTTTCAATGGAAACAGCGGATTTAACTTTGCTCAATGCTAATTTGATGACATTAGTCAATGCGATTCGTATCGCCAAAGCTATCTTTAACAATATTAAATTAAGTCTATTTTTTGCCTTTATTTATAACGTTATTTTGATTCCGGTTGCTGCATTCGGTTTGTTAAACCCAATGTGGGCAGCGTTGGCGATGGCGTGCAGTTCAATTACGGTTGTAATTAATGCCAATCGACTTCGTTATTGGAAATAGTAGAAAATCAAGGAACAATAGAAATATCGAGGAACAGTAGGTTCGCCCCAATCGGCGAACCTACTTTTTTAAACATTTTATTTCTGTGCTACCAGCTGTAAAAACAGCTGCATAACACGTTCATCTACGCTTAATTCCGGATGAAAAGAGCAAGCCAATAAATTGCCCTGCTTTACTAAAACGGGACGTTTACCAATTTCAGCCAAGACTTCCACCTCTGGCGATAACAATGTTTCCACATAAGGCGCGCGGATAAAAATTGCCGGAAAAGGTGATGATAAACCGTTAACATCTAAATAGGTTTGAAAACTGTCCACTTGTCTGCCAAATGCATTACGACGCACCGAAATATCCAACAACGATAAATAAGGCTTTTCACCGCCGACAATCTCTTTCGCCAATAAAATCATTCCGGCACAAGTAGCAAAAACCGCTTTGCCCTGTTTCACAAATTTCCGGATCGCCTTGATAAAGCCATAATCACGCATCAATTTGCCGATTACCGTGCTTTCACCACCGGGTAACACTAATCCGTCTAAACCGTCCAATTCTACCGGCTGTTTAATCGCTATCGCATCAACGCCCAACTTTTGCAACTGCGCAATATGCTCACTTACCGCGCCTTGCAAGGCTAATACACCGATCCGATAACCTTGATTGCCACTCATATTACCATCCTCGTTCCTGCATCCGTTCTTCTAAACTTAATTTAGCAATATCAATGCCCTTCATTGCTTCGCCTAAATCTTCTGATAAACGCGCAATCAAATCATAATCCTGATAGTAAGTTGTCGCTTGCACAATCGCTTTAGCAAATTTTTCCGGATTTTCCGATTTAAAAATACCTGAACCAACAAACACGCCGTCTGCACCTAGCTCCATCATTAAAGCCGCATCTGCCGGCGTTGCCACACCACCCGCCGCAAAATTCACTACCGGCAAACGCCCTTGTTGTTTAATTTGTAATAACAACTGATAAGGCGCGCCCAAATTTTTAGCTTCTGTCATCAACTCATCTTCACTCATTGCCACCACTTTACGCACTTGAGCATTCACTTTGCGCATATGACGCACCGCTTCCACGATATTGCCGGTTCCCGGTTCACCTTTGGTACGCAACATTGCCGCACCCTCGCCGATACGGCGCAATGCTTCGCCAAGGTCACGACAACCGCAAACAAACGGCACAGTATACTCACTTTTTAACAAATGAAACTCCTCATCCGCCGGCGTTAACACTTCACTTTCATCAATATAATCAACGCCCATTGCTTCCAGTACTCTTGCTTCAGTGATATGACCGATTCTGACTTTTGCCATTACCGGAATGGAAACCGCATTCATCACCTCTTTGACAATTCTAGGATTAGCCATTCGTGCAACACCGCCGGCAGCACGAATATCTGACGGCACACGCTCCAACGCCATTACCGCAACCGCACCCGCTGCTTCTGCGATTCTTGCTTGCTCTGCATTGACGACATCCATAATCACACCGCCTTTTTGCATCTGCGCCATACCGCGTTTTACCACATCACTTCCAACAATCTTATTCATTTTTTTCTCCTTGCTTCGATAATTGAATTGTTATGCGGTTGTTATTTTTCGCTATTCAGATATGATTAAAAGTATCAGTTTTAATAAATTTAACCAGATCAGATTTAAAAATTAAATGAACGAAATCCATTTAAAACTTAATAAAAACAGTGATACGCCGCTCTATTTACAACTTTATCAACAACTTAAAAAAGATATTAGTGCCGGCATCTTGGCATTGGGCGAAAAGCTACCGTCAAAACGCCACTTAGCAAAATCCTTATTGGTTAGCCTTAGCACGATTGAAGCAGCTTATGCACAATTACAGGCTGAAGGCTATATTGAAGCGCAACCACGTGCGAGGTTTAAAGTCTGTTTTGATCATCGACAACTATTTCATAACGATCTACCGCTTAAAGCAGACAGAATACAAAAAACAGACAAAATTTATCGCTTTGATTTCAATCCTAACGCTATCGACACTCAAACCTTTCCACTTAATCTCTGGAAAAAACAGCTACGCCGATTAAGTAACCATCAGTTACAACAGCTTCTCTGCCTTGGAGAAAAACAGGGAGATAGCTATTTACGTGAACAGCTAAAACATTATCTTTATTCCGCTAGGGGAGTACGTTGTCAAATTGAACAGATTATTATCATTGCAGGTGCGGAAACAGCAATGACTCAATTATGTTGGCTATTTGATCATTTACAAGAGAAACAACCATTTAAATACGCAATGGAACAGTACGGTTATGCCGCAGTAGAAAAGCTCTTAACCATTATTCATAAAGAGATCATTAAATTACCAATTATTAATGATTCACAAAAAATTAATCTCGAATTGCTTGAAAAACACAATATCAATATTCTGTATGCAACCCCTTCGCATCAATATCCTTATGCCAATGTGCTGTCCATTAATGAACGCCACCGGCTGCTTGAATGGGCTGCGCAGCAAAAAAATCGCTACATCATAGAAGATGATTATGACAGTGAATTTCGCTATCAAGGGCGACCGATTCCAGCATTACAAAGTCTGGATCACGCCGAAAAAGTGATCTATCTCGGCTCATTTTCCAAACTGTTAATGCCCTCATTACGCCTAAGTTTTATGGTATTGCCACCACATTTACTCAAACATTATCAACAAGTATGCGGACAATTTAATTGCACCGTTCCTCGTATTAATCAACATCTGGTGGCAAATTTAATGCAAAGCGGTGATTTTGAACGCCATATCCAACGTATGCGCACACATTACCGTAAACGTATGGAATTATTATGCCAATTACTACAACCCTATCGGCGAAACATCCATTATTACGGCACCCAATCCGGTTTTTACTTATTAATTGAGCTTTTCAATGACCACAGAACACTAGATGAACTGACAACCTTAGCGGAACAGGCACAAATCAAACTTTACCCGATTTTTAACCAACAACAAAAACGCCTGTTTTCGCTCGGTTTTGGCAATCTAAGCAGCACAGAATTAACACAAGCTATCCCATTATTAATGCAAACTTGGCATTATTCTCCTGACAATATTTCCACTTAAAATAACTAAAACAACTTGCTTTATCGGATAAAAAAGCATAGTGTATTTTCCCCATTTAATCATCAAGAGGAAATAGTATGTGTAAGTTATTAATAAATAAATTAAGTAAATTCACCATAGCTCTTTCAGCTATATCCGCTACCACATTTGCTAATGCCGATATTTTAACTTCGGTGCGGCCACTTGGTTTCATTGCCTCATCAATTGCTGATGGCGTAACAAAAACGCAAATACTTATTCCTGCCGGTGCTTCGCCACACGATTACAATATGAAACCTTCTGATGCAAAACGAGTTCGTGATGCTGAATTTGTACTTTGGATCGGCAAAGATATTGATGCTTTTTTAGAAAAATCTATTGCACAACGTGATGCAACCAGCGTATTAACTATCAGTAAATTAGCCGGTATTGAATCGTTATTAGGCGAAACTTCAGCTCACGACCACGACCATGACCACGACCATGACCACGACCACGACCATGACCATGACCATGACCACGACCATGACCATGACCACGACCACGACCACGACCACGACCACGACCACGACCACGACCACGACCACGACCATCATCACTCAACCAACGAATTAGAGCAAGATTGGCACGTCTGGTTTTCACCGAAAATCAGCGAACAAGTTGCAGAACAATTAGCTCAACAGCTCACTCAACTTTATCCGCAACACCAAGCTAAAATTGCCGCTAACCTCGAAACATTCAAACAACAGTTAACCACAACAAATCAGCAAATTACTCAACAACTTGCCGAATTTAAAGACCAAGGTTTTTATGTTTTCCACGATGCTTATCGTTATTTTGAAAATGCTTACGGATTGCAACAAACTGGTTATTTCACTATTAACCCTTTGATTGCTCCGGGAGCTAAAAAATTAGCAAAAATTAAAGAAGAAATTAATGAACATAAAGTTAAGTGTCTTTTTGCAGAACCACAATTTACCCCGAAAGTGCTTCAAACCTTGCAACAAAGTACAAATGTCAAAATCGGACAATTAGATCCGATGGGTGAAAAAATTGCTTTAGGAAAAGGATCTTACAGTGCATTTTTACAGCAGATCGCTGAGGATTTTTCTGATTGTTTAAAAAATTAAGATAAAATAGGGGTTATCCTTAAAAAGGATAACCCCCTATTTTTAATATTAACCCCAATATTGTGATAATATAACTAATAAATTATTCAGATCTTTTTTGCTGCAATAACCAATCATAAACAACGGGACTATTAAATACAGCATCCCATGTATTATGAGCATTATTATTGATAAATCCATTATCCCCTGAATTTAAAAATGTAAACTCTGTATAACGTACATTTTTATTATGCAGCTTATATTTTAAGATCATAAAATTTTTCCTACTTCCCTCGACTGGAGATACTTTATCTTCCTTACTATGAAAAAACCAAATGGGAATATCTTTTATTGGAGAAAGTAATGAAGCTGTTGCTTTACCATCAATATATTCTACCGTACCAGCTTCCCTACCACTCATTAATAAAGCTGCTGCAAAAAAATTAGGTCTATCTAATAATAAATACATAGCTCCTTCTGCACCTCTTGATAATCCTATAAGATAAATACGATTTTTATCAATATCAGGATTTTGTTGTATAGTTTCATCAATCATTTTTAAAATTAAATTACGTCGATTATGAGTTTGCCAATGTATTCCACCTTTTTGACCTTTATTTTTATCATCAAAGGGATCAAAAACAGATTGATATTGAGGAGCTAAAACAAAGCTAGAAGAGTAGTCTAGGATACTTATAGCCCCTCTACTAGATAACAAATGAGCAATATTATCATTACCTATTTGTCCTGAACCATGTAAGAAAATTACTAAAGGATATTTTTTACCTTTCATTATATTGGGAGAATATAACCTATAATTTAAATAGTTATTGGGATTATCTATATAAACTTTTTTAGGTTGAAATTTATCTAAAATTATATTTTCAACATTCTTAGACTCTGCTGTAACTTCTGTTATATTAGGTGATATTGTTTTTCCATTACTAAGTTTAATTAAACCTTTCTGTTCAATAGTATATCGCAATCTATCTCCATAAAAATGAGGTATCTTATTACTTTGTACAATTTGTTTTGTAATAATAGAACCAGCTTTATCTTTCGCTAAAAAAGTCATTGGTTCTTTATTTACAGTTTCTAATTCATAAGTTCCAGATATTGTATCTCTAGGATCTAATACTAAAAAAACTGTATTCCCAATTTCAGGTTTGTTTTTTAATCTAAAATCTTTCTGAGTATAAGCATCTAAAATATTACGGTAACCCAATGATTTATTATCCAATTTTACCTCTACCTGATATAAATTAGATAAATTTTTCCCTAACAACAACTCATCTTCATATTGTAAAGTAATTCCTGTAATTTTTTGCCCTGTTTCAGTTACTTCTGTAATTAATTTTGCATTATTTGGATGAGTAGATTGATATATTTTATCTGGCGCTAACTCTGAATATGCTAATAAAGGTAGAAATAGAAAGAATAAAATTTGATAACTAGCTTTCATATAAGCTCCTTTTAAACATAAGTACTCTACAATAAGCCATGTAGAGTACTTATTAAATTACAAATTTTCAGTTACAATTTTTTAGTTTGCACTTTAACATAGAGCAAAATTGCAGCTAGCACACCCAATGGGAACAATAAGTCAAATACTGATCCGTCAACACCAAAAATTAAGTTGGCGATGATCACACAGCAACCACCTATTGCCCAAGCGATAGTTGTCGGAATTGACCAGACAATCATCTGTTTCTTGACATCACTAATTCCCATCATTCTGTTTACTACCCAGAATAGACTATCATTGAAATATCCAAAGAAGAGTGATCCCATTGTCGCCGCCTGTGCTGCCAACAACATATTCACATTAGGAATTGACATTAAGATCGGTGCAGAAATAGATGCCGCGGTCACCATTGCTACAGTACCGGAACCTTGAATAAAGCGAACTAAGGTTGAAACAATAAACGGAATTAAAATTGGTGAAATAGGTAAATTAGCAACTTGTTCCGCAAGTTGTTTTCCTGCTCCGCTATCACGCAATACCGCACCCAATGCACCGCCGGCACCAGTAACTAACAAAATAATTCCGGCAGTTTTTACCCCTTCTTCTAAGTGTAACGCTGTTGTATTTTTATCCACATTCGGTAATAAAGTATAAACAGAAACTAGAACACTTAACGCTAAAGCGGTGATAGGACTTCCCACAAAGGTAATTATTTGGTAAAAATAACCGTTTGCCATTTCAGGAGCAACGCCCTGTTTTATTAATAGGTCAACAATCGCTTTAATGAAGATTAATACAATCGGTAAAACTATCGGTAGCATTGAAAGAGTGAGGCTTGGTAGGTCTTTTTTCTCTTTCTCTGCAATATAGTTATCATATTTTTGTTTTAACTCTTCATCAGTGAATGCTTGTTGGTTGAAATCGGGGTATTTTTTATCTAACCATTTAGCATAAAGAACTATCCCGATCACCGCCGGAATGGCAAACAACATTCCCAATAACAGCATCGCACCGACATCAACACTAAATAATCCGGCAACACCTAATGGGCCAGGTGTCGGAGGTACAGTATGGTGAGTAACTACCAAACCACCTGCCAATGCTACTCCCAAAGTAAGCAGAGATCGCTTACCATTTTTCGCTAATGCTTTTGCAACTGGATACAAAATCACAAAAGCGGAATCAACAAAAATTGGAATACTAACGATGTAGCCGGTAATAGCTAACGCCCACTCCTCTTTTTTCTCTCCTAAGAATTTGATGAAACTGTATGCCATTTTCTCCGCTGCACCGGATACTTCCAGAATACTTCCCATCATTACCCCTAATCCGATAACAAGACCGATACTCCCTAAAGTACTACCAAAGCCTTTAGAAATAACAGATAAAGTATCGGACGCATTTAATCCTCCTACTAAACCTGCTATCGCTGAAGCAATCAACATTGCTATGAATGCGTGAACACGGGTGCGCAACACTAAAAACAACAGTACCGCCACGGCAATAATTAACCCAATTATTGGGATCGGCAAACCAAACATAATGATTTCTCCTGTTATAGATCTTTATTAATAAATTGATGAATAACATCTGCAAAGTGATTATCAACAACAAAGCCGAGTGATAACGCACGCGAAATATCAATTTTCGCCGGCCAACTTGCCACAATGTCATTAATTTTCTGGTCAAATTGATAAGTAACTTTATTAAGAATATCCTCCCCTTTAATTAACGCTAATTCGTGCAACATTGTCTCAACAGTGATGGTAAATCCTGGCAAATTTACAACGTGCCAATCACGTTTATCTAACGATGGTAAAGTTAATGCCCTAATAAAATTCGCAACTACGGTATCTGGACTGGAAAGCCATAATGCAAGAGATTTATCAACCGGACAATTAGCCATTTCACCAGTTAATGGTTCACGAATAATGCTGCTTACAAATGAAGATGCTGCTTTATTAGGTTTTCCCGGACGGATACAAATAGTTGGTAAACGTAAAACTAATCCATCAACAAAGCCTTTGCGGGTATAGTCATTAATCAACAACTCACACATTGCTTTTTGTGATCCATAAGTGGATTGCGGTGTTACTGCTGTTTGATCTTGAATAACTGCTGGTAAATCTCCACCAAAAACAGCTAATGAACTAGAAAAAATAAAACGAATATTTGGATTTACCGCTCGACAACTTTCTAATAAATTACGAGTAGCTAGAAAGTTTATTTGATAGCCCAAATCAGGATCTTCCTCAGCGTGGCTACTTACAATCGCCGCCAAATGAAAAATTGCATCAACATCCGCTGTCACAATCTCTTTTACTGCCGCTTCCTGACGCAAATCCATCTTAATGCTGCGAACTCTCGAATCTTGATTTGGAATAACAGGCTCATTAATATCAACAAGGATCAACTCATCAATTTTGACATCTTGTTGCTGTAACAATGTTCTTGCCAATCTTTGACCTAAAAATCCTTGTCCACCGGTAATAATAACTTTCATCTTTTTTCTCCTCTTTATTTGTTATTCATTTTTATACTTATCAAACCAACCTAACCCATCTTCTGTTTTACCGCGTGGGTTATATTCACAACCAACCCAACCTTGATAACCGATATCATCAAGTTTTTTAAAGATATAGGAGTAATTGATTTCACCTTCATCAGGTTCGTGACGATCCGGAACGGAGGCAATTTGCACATGAGCAAATTTGCCCTGCAATTTATCGGTTAAACGTGCCAAATTGCCATCTACATTTTGTGCGTGGAAATAATCAAGTTGAACGAAAACATTATCGCGATTAATTAAATCCACTAATTCCAAAGTTTGATATTGACTTGATATCAAATAATTCGGTTTAACTTGTGGGCTTAATGCTTCCAACAACACATTAATTCCGTGAGCTTTAAATTTATCAGCGGCATAACGAACATTATCAATAAAAGTTTGCTTGTATTTTGCGTATTGAGACGGTTCAGGCACTACGCCAGCCATTACGTGAACATTTGGACAACCTAAAACAATCGCATATTCAAGAGCTAAATCAATGTCTTTATGGCTATCGACTTCACGCCCCGGAATAGCAGAAACTCCCCATTCTCCAGCAGCAACATTACCCGGTGCAGTATTGAATAACACCTGTTTTAAACCGTATTGATCCAATTTTGCTTTTAATTCCTCTGCCGGATATTCATAAGGGAAAAGATATTCAACATATTCAAATCCCGCTTTGGCTGCCGCTTCAAAACGATCAAGAAACGGCACTTCTGTAAACATCATTGATAAATTTGCTGCAAACTTAGGCATAACTATTTCCCCCTATTTTTTAAATCATTCACTTCATCATCTGAGAGATAACGAATATTCTGTCCTTGTAAAATAAACATTAACTTCGCTGTTTCTTCCAACTCTTCGCTATTATCCACGGCATCTCGTAAATCACTGCCACAAACCACTACACCGTGATTTGCTAATAAAAATGCTTTACTCTCCTTGGCTTTCGCTGCCAAATCTCGCCCTATTTCCGCAGCTCCTGGTCGATAATAAGGAATCACCGGCAAACGACCGACACGCATCACGTAATAAGGTGTAAAGGCTTTGATAGCATTGTCATAATCCAAATCCGCTTTGCAGGATAATGCTGTCAAATAAGTGGAATGAAGATGAACTATCGCATTACATTCCGGTTTTTCACGATAAAGCGCTAAATGAAAAAAATACTCTTTTGATGGTTTTTTACCGCTCAACAATTTACCTTCAGCATCAATTACAGAGATTTCCTCTTCATTCAAACGCCCTAAAGAAGATCCTGTTGGTGTAACTAAAAAACGATTATCATCTAATCTCACCGAAATATTTCCTGCACCACCAACGCTAAAGCCACGTTCAAACAACGAGCGCGAAAGTTGCACTAATTGTGTTTTAATTTCTTGCTCCGTCATTTCATCATCTCCTGTGCATAGCTAAAGAAAGATTCTTGACCGAAATTACCTGATTTCAATGCAAGATAAACCGGCGCATCCAACACGCCCAACCAAGGTACGCCCGGAGCAATCTGTTTACCAATATTGAAACCTTTAAAGCCTAATTTTTGTACTACAATACTTGAGGTCTCACCGCCAGCAGTAATAAAGTTGGTCACACCATAATTACGTAATCTTTCCGCTAATTGGGCAAATGCCTGTTCAATCGCCTGACTGGCAGTTTCCGCTCCAAATTGTTGTTGAATCTGCTTTAATTTTTCCGGAGCAACAGTGGCATAAACCAAAGGAGCCTGAGCATCATCCAAATGTTCAACAACCCAATCAAAAAGCTGTTCAACATAATTATCATTGCTCAACACCTGTTCCACATCGAGCCACTGTGTTGCTGCTTTAGTCTGATAATATGCCACCTGTTTATTGGTCATCACTGAACAAGAACCAGATAAAATGACTGTTTTACCTTTTGGTGGAACAAAGGCTTGGTGCCGTTTACCTTGTGCCTGATGCTGCGCCATATAAGCCGCTAAACCGGAACCGCCAGTAACCAATTTCATATCAGCAACCGCTTCCGCTAACACGGCTAATTGCGAATTATCAACTGCATCAATCACGGCATAACGAAAACCTTGTTGCTGTAAATTATGAAAACACCGTTTAACGTTATCTGCACCTTTAATGACTTCAGCATAAGGTACTAATCCTGTTTTGCCTTGTGCTTGACGATCCATTAAACGCATTAAATTCGCATCTGTCATCGGGGTAATCGGGTGATTCTGCATACCTGATTCATTCAATAACATCTGACCAACAAAGAGATAACCGTTAAAAATTGTGCGTCCATTTACCGGTAATGCTGGTGTAATAATGGTAAATTTCTCATCTAATTCATTTAATAATGCATCAGTTACCGGGCCAATATTCCCTTCTGCTGTGCTGTCAAAGGTTGAACAATATTTAAAATAGAATTGTGTTGCACCATTATTTTGTAACCAATGCAACGCTTCTAAAGATTGTTGCACCGCTTCCTGTGCAGGATTGGAACGTGATTTCAAGCTAATCACAATTGCATCCACTTCTTGCTCCAATGCGGTTTGAGGCACACCGTTCATTTGTACAGTTCGTAAACCATTTTCCACTAAAAAACTGGCAATATCACTTGCACCTGTAAAATCATCTGCAATTACACCCAACATCTTACTTCTCCTGTTTTTTTGGTAATTCAACACCACTGAAAATTTTAATCACCGCACTATCATCCTGTTTACCATAACCAGCGTTGCTAGCTTCAGTAAACATACTGTAAGCAGTGCTTGCCAAATGGAGCGGGAATTTCAAAGATTTTGCAGTATCATTAACCAAACCTAAATCTTTCACAAAAATATCAACCATTGATAATGGGCTGTAATCACCTTCCACAACGTGTTTCATTCGATTTTCAAACATCCACGAATTACCGGCAGCGTGAGTTACCACGTCATACATTAAATCAAGAGGAATACCCGCTTTTGCCGCTAATGCCATCGCTTCAGCTCCTGCTGCAATATGCACTCCGGCTAATAATTGATGAATAATTTTCACGGTTGCCCCTAACCCAATTTCTTCACCAATGTTGTAAACTTTGCTTGCGGTAGCATCCAACACTGGTTGTAACGCCGCAAAGGATTCTTTAGAGCCAGCTGCCATCACTGTCATTTCCCCAATCGCAGCTTTTGCTGCACCGCCAGAAACCGGTGCATCCAACATTAACAAACCCAAATTTGTTAATTTTTGTGAAATTTCTTTTAAATCTTGTGCAGAAATTGTAGATGAAACCATCACCGCTGTGCCCGGTTTTAATTGTGCCGCTAAGCCGTTATCACCGAACAACACTTGATTAACCTGTTTGGCATTCACCACCAATAACACAACCGCATTCAATTTATCGGCAAACTCGCCGGCATTCTTCGCCACGCCTTTTGCACCGGCATTTTTAAGTTTTTCAAGTAATTTATCATCTAAATCAACGCCATAAGTATCTAAGCCAGCTTTAACACAAGATAAAGCAGCACCCATTCCCATTGCACCCAAGCCAACAACGGCTACTGAATATGTCATTTTTAATCTCCTTAGTTGTTTATTTTTTGATGCCAGTATATTAAGCGATTTCAAACTTAAATAATGCGATCTAGATCACATTATTTAACAAATATTCACATAATTATGTTTTATTTTGTTAAAAAGGATTTCCATAACTGTTGAATAAAGCGCATCTCTATGTTTTTATTAAAAATAAATCTTATTGGATAAAACAAATGTTCAACGTTATAATTTGAAAAAAAGCAATTAGGACAACAAAATGATTCCCGCAGAACGACAAAAACGCATCCTAAATATCGTCAGTGAACAGAATATTGTCAGTATTAATACCTTGATGGAAATGCTTGGTGTTTCCCATATGACGATTCGTCGTGATATTCAAAAATTGGAAGAAAAAGGTGAGGTGGTTTCTGTTTCCGGCGGTGTGCAGATCCAAGAAAAACTGGCATTTGAGCCGACTCACACCGCTAAATCGCTGCTGTTTCAGGCACAAAAAGAGCAAATCGGCTTGTGTGCTGCCAAACGCATTCCGGAAAATGCCACTATCTATCTTGATGCCGGTACAACCACGTTAGAAATTGCCCGCCATATTGCTGATCGGCAAGATCTGTTAATTATTACCAATGATTTCGCAGTAGCAGATTTTTTAATCAATCACAGTCAAGCTGAATTAATTCATACCGGCGGCAAAATCAATAAACAGAATCGCTCTGCGGTCGGTGAACTGGCGGCACAATTTCTGCGAAACATTTCGATTGATCTTGCTTTTGTATCGACTTCTTCGTGGAGTTTAAAAGGTCTTACCACACCGGATGAAAGTAAACTGGCAGTTAAACGTGCAATTTTGGCATCAAGTCGCCACAAAACGTTAGTTACCGATTCCTCAAAATACGGTAAATTGGCAACCTTTTGGATCTGTGAATTAACCGCCTTTGATAGTTTGATCACTGATGATCAGTTGCCGGAAAATATCCAAAAAGCAATCAAAGCAATGGATATTGAATTCGTTTTAGCCGGCAGTTGAATTACGGTGGGTAAAACGTTTTTTAGTTTGTCTCTGTTGCGGTACATTTCTTAACGACATTAATTTTTGTAGATCAATCTGTTGGATCAATTGCGGTAACTGTGTAGTCAGTTGTTGCATAAAAGCTTGATAACTCAATTTTTTTCGGTAAATTTGCTCCAGTTGCTGCTCCCAATGTGCTGTCATATCAGGTTGTGTCGCAATATCAGGCAATGCCCCGATTAAAATTCGCCCAGCTTCAGTGCTATGAATTTGTCGCCCTTTTTTAGTTAAAAAACCACGCTTGAACAATAATTCAATAATACCAGCGCGCGTAGCTTCCGTGCCTAAACCATCCGTTTCTCTTAACACTTTTTTCAAGGCTTTATCCTGTACAAATCGAGAAATTCCTGTCATTGCTGACAACAAAGTAGCATCAGTAAAATACATAGGAGGTTGCGTTTTTTTATTCAGCACTTCCGCACTGGAACAGTATAATTCATCACCTTTTTTTACCACTGGTAATGCACTTATATTTGACTGCGGATCAGCATCTTCCTTACCTTGTAGTTTTTTCCAACCAGCATTTGCCAATCCTCGTGTTTGTGCAATAAAAGTACCGTTATCTATTGATAACTGAATCTTTGTTTTATGGTATTCCGCATCCGGATAAAATTGCATTAAATATTGACGAGCAACCAACTGATAAATCTTCTGCTCTTCACTGTTTAAACGCAAACCCTGTTTAGCTGTCGGTATAATAGCGTGGTGAGCTTCAACTTGTTTATCATTCCAACAGCGATTTTTTTGTGTAGGATCAAACCCCTCTACAAAGGATTGATATTGCTGACAATTATTAGAAATCGCCACAAAAATTTTCTCACGATCCACAAAATGCTCTTCCGGCAAATAACGACAATCCGAACGAGGATAAGTAATAGCTTTATGTGTTTCATATAAACGTTGACAAATATCCAACACCTGTTGAGCGGACATTCCATACATTCGAGCAGCATCAATCTGCAGCGCAGACAGAGAATAAGGCAAAGGTGCAGTTTCTTTTTCAGTTTTGTTTTGAAAATCTGTTACTAATGCAGGTTTTCCACTCACTTTTTTGACCACGTGTTCCGCCAATGCTTTCGATAAAATTCGCCCTTCTTCATCTTGATAAGGTTCACAAGCCTCACTCGGTTTCCAGAGTGCTTTAAATGGGTAACCCTTCAACTGAGGATTATCAGCAACCGTTTCAACAGAATGATGAATGATTGCTTGAACTTCAAAAAAATCTTTTGGTACAAAATGTTCAATTTCCAAATCACGGCGTACAATTAAACCTAATACTGGCGTTTGCACACGACCAACTGACAATACCCCTTGATAACCAACCTGTTGCCCCCTCAAAGTATAAGCACGCGTCATATTGATACCATAAAGCCAATCTGCGCGTGTGCGTGCCAATGCGGAAATAGTTAAGAATTTAAAATCTTGATTTGATTGTAACTTATTTACCGCTTTGCTCACTGCCGCCGGATTTAAATCATTGATTAAACACCGCTGAATTGTAGCAATCTTTTCTTTTGGTAACTTAAAATAAGCAAATAGCTCATCAACTAATAACTGCCCCTCCCGATCTGGATCGCCTGTATGCACAATAATATCTGCTTGTTTTAACAGTTGTTTAATAACGGCAAGTTGTTTAGCTGTTGATTTTTTAGCTAAAAACTGCCACTGCTGTGGAATGATTGGCAAATGATCTAAACGCCATTGTTTAAATGTCGGATTATAAGCATCCGGCTCTGCCAGCTCCAATAAATGTCCGACACACCAAGTAACATAATCATTCTCACCACAACGAATAAAACCATCATTACGGTGGTGGGGTTTAGGCAATACATCAGCGATGGCACGAGCTAAACTTGGTTTTTCTGCAATAAAAAGGCGCATAACAATAATAAAAACAAAAAATGATAACTATTGTAGTAAAGTAAAAGACTTTTTTGTAGCCATAAAAAATGGATGAAAACTTATGATAAAAATCAAACAAACGAACCATTTATTTTATAAAAATAACAAAATTAACTTAAATAAAGTTGAATTTGGTATAGAATGATTAAATTCATCTAGGGTTATTATTAGTATTTTATGGTAACCAAATATTATATTTTATAAAACAAAAGCAAGACGTTTACTGTAAATAATTTTACAATAAATTCGTCTATTTTTACGGAGAGCTTTAATGATATTTAATATTATCCAAGCAAGCAAGC
>NZ_JTJP01000058.1:0-14170 GCF_001678575.1 Gallibacterium genomosp. 1 | reverse complement strand
GCATCACCTTGACATGGTGGGGGTCAGTGGTTCGAGTCCACCCGGTCGCACCATCTTACCTTTCGCAACCTTTCATATATAATCAAAAAACCTTTATAAATCCAGTAATAACAGGGCTTTTCGGTTGTTTTACCCCTCGCAACCTTTCGTATTAAATCGGTTCTGACCAAAGATTTTAGTAACTATCATAGTAACTATGTGCTAAATTTGTTTTTACATAGTTACTAAAAACAAAAGGAACTTGATATGGCAAGGGTTACAAAGCCTTTAACCAATACAGAAATTGACCGGGCAAAACCAAAGGGCAGGCCCTATACTTTAACTGATGGCAATGGACTATTTTTGCTTATCTCCACCACCGGTTCTAAAACGTGGCAATTTAATTATTATCGCCCTGTCATCAATAAACGCACTAAGTTTAGTATCGGGGCTTATCCTGAAATATCTTTATCACAAGCACGGGCAAAACGTGAGGAATTTCGGGCATTATTGGCTAATGGTGTCGATCCGCAAGAACAAATAAAACTGCAGGGGCAAGAACAATCACATACATTCTATTCCATTGCCTGCCGTTGGAAAGAAAAGAGGGCGAAAGAAGTAGAACCGCTTACAATGCAAAAAAATTGGGCTAGGCTTGAACGCTATCTATTCCCGGTGATTGGCAATTATAAAATAGACAAAATCACTTCCCCTTTGCTCATTGAAGTGTTAAAGCCTCTAGACGATCAGGGCTTTAATGATACGCTACATAGAATGTTCAATCTAACCAATCAGATTTTTAATTATGCCGTCACAATCGGCGTGATTCAGATAAATTTATGCCAAAAGGCGGCAAGTGCTTATCATAAAGCACCACAAACCAATCACCCGGCAATTAAGCCGGAACAACTGCCTAAACTGCTCTTTGATGTTGCCAATGCTCGACTTTCTTTACTTACTAAGCTCTTGTTTAAGTGGCAACTGCTTTCAATGGTTAGACCTGCTGAAGCGGTATCGGTTGAATGGGCGGAAATAGACTTTGTTAAAAATCTTTGGGTTATTCCTGCTATTAAAATGAAGAAAACTAAGCAAGGGCAATTTTCCCATATTGTGCCGCTTTCTTCGCAAATGCTTTCTCTGCTACAAGAGTTAAAGCCAATGACTGGGCAACATTGTTTTGTGTTTCCTCATAATCACTTGCCTAATAGGTCGGCGAGTAAAGAGCTGGTCGCTAATGCTTTGCGCAAAATTGGCTATAAAGGCATTCAGGATAGCCACGGTTTACGATCTATTGCTAGAACGTATTTAGAAGAACAGGCGATTGATTTTCGGATCGCTGAAAGCTGCCTTGCTCATAAGATAGGCGACTCAACCAGTCAAGCCTATAATCGTTATGATTATGTTGAGTTACGTCGCCCGGCTATGCAAATTTGGGGCGATTATGTGGAAAAGTGCGAAAAGACTATCTAGTCCAATAAATTTTTTTTGCTAAAAGGTGTTCACCCTGTGCATTAGCAATATTTTTTATTTATATTTCAATATCTTAAATATAAAAAATAGGGTGTAGAGTGTTCACTTTAGGGGTGCACCCTTTTAGGCTATTTTAGGCAATAAAAAGGGCATTTCTGCCCTATTTTTAAACCTAACTATTTATTTTATAAAGGATTTTATAAACTCTTCCACATCCTTAAAATGCACGTTAGTGCGAAAGCCTGATTTTGTTCTTTTTTTGGCATAGTCCGGCTTATTGCCGTGCTGTTTAAGCCCTTGTTTCAGTGATATAGCAAAATTATTTAGGCTTAATTCGCTTTTTATGCCGCCAGCTCTGGTAAAGGCAAGATATGCCGGATAAAGGTGTGTGCGTTCTGCCCTAAACATTCCGGCATTGCCCACAAATAGCCCGTTGCATTGCTCACTTGTGAAGAAATAGCCACAAAATTCGGTGATATGGTCGGTTTGTGATTTTACTTCTAACGCTTCTTCACTTCCCTGCTGATTGTATAAAGCCCGTTTTGCGTCCATTGGGTCTTTAAATCGCTGCATAAGTTGATAAACTACGCCGCTAATTTCTTGTTCAATCTTTGCCAATAAGTCCGGATCACGTTGCTCATCAGGAACAACACGATCAAAACAATAAATAACACGCCGTCTATCAATGCCTCCGCAACGTTCTGTAAATCGGGTCGCTTCGTTATTGACTATCATCACCAGCGATTGAATAACCGTATCAAAAGGTTTTCTATATTTTGGGTTAATGCTTACCGGGTCGCCTCCGGTAATGCTCTTTAATCCTGCCCCATCACCGCCATAGCGTGACTGTTCGGAACTGATGATCAAATTTTTATTGATGAAGTTTTCTCGCCCTTTTGGGTCGTCCATATCTTCTAAGCGTCCTTGTGCGGTGCTATTGCTGCCTACTAGCATTGTCGCAATCTTAGCAAAAACAGATTTACCACTTCCGCCATCTCCGGTGATTTCAAAAAAGAGTTGCCAGTCATAACGGTTGGTCAACACGGCATAAAGTGCGGCCAGAATATTCGTTTTTTTCTGTTCATTGCCGTTGGCCACAAATTCTAACCAGTGATTAAAGTGCGGTGTTGGTTGTGGTTGGTCGCTATAATCACAATTCAGGCAAGAGGTGACAAAATCCTCTCGCTTGATTGGCTCAAATAACAACGTATTACGGTTTAACGTGCCATTTCGGAAATAGATTAATGATGATGAAGACTCTATCATTTTTGGTAACTGTATTTTTAAGGTGTTGATCAACCTCAAAACAGAAACATCACTGTATAAAAGTTGATTTACCTCAAAAAATTGCACCGCTTTTTCTTCCAGTGTTTCATCATCTACTTGTTGCCAAAGATTGCCATCATAAGCATAGATTTCACGGCTGCCACGTTGTAACGCTAAATCAAGCCCTAACCACTGCTTAAATGCCTTTGCTTTTTCGCTGGTGGCGGAACTGTCTTTAATCGTTTCATCACGGTTTAACCATCCTCTAACTTCCTGTTCATTGGCTACCGTGTCGCCTTTCCTCATTCTTTCAATGTAGCCGCTTAAATCCTCCATTCTGTCGCCAATAGAATTATATAAAGCGACTGTTTGCGCTTCGGTGTGTTTGGCAAGGTTTAAGCAAATTTCATCTAATTGATCACTGCTAAGCTCGCCATATTGGAAAATATCAATCATCTTTTTATCTTTCGGGGCTAATCGATATTGGCTAATCTGCTTTAACTGCGCTTCGCCTAGAATAACGGGAACGGCGTTGCGCCGTTCGCTGTCATTTTCTGCAATAAGTAGCCATTCTGTGCCGTTGCCTTTATTCCACGCCTGCCACGCATTAGAGCCGGCTAGAATAGTTAAAGCACTATAAGGCTCACCCATCTTCTGCTTTGCCATATTTGGGGCGTTTTTCAATGGTTTAGTCATTGTTCACCCTCCGCCAATTTCTCGCTTTCCGTCCGCTCGGTTTCCAACTGTTCCACATCCGCTACCACTGCCGTTAAAAGCTCAATTAAAAACTTGGCTGAACGTTTAAAGGCTTTATTTTTTGCTTGCTGTTCAGTGTTTAACGTTTGATCATTGATTAGCTCAAGCAACAATTTACGCCCTTGTACAAGCCCTTCAAGTAGGGCTTGGCTCTCTTTTTTCATCTGAGTTTTATGATGAAAAGCATCAGGGAAATTATCAAAGCATCTGCGGTTAGCCAGCTTGATTAGCTCGCCTTGCCGTTTCCATTGTGGAAAATGACTTATTGTTGAAGTAGGTTTAGCCATTGTTCGCCTCCTTTAAGAAAAAAGGGGCTAGCCTCAAATCAGTTAAAGGCAATGTATTAAATTCAAATAATGGAAATATTACCTGGAAATGTCTGATTGCCGTTCTCGCCTCTTTCTCATTCTCAACAATGCCAAAAATCATTGATGATTTCATTTCAAAAATCGCTAAACCTGCTTTAAACGTCTTTGAAATTTGCAAAAGTTGCCCATATTTTCGGTAATATTCCGCTTGATAGGCTTTTGCCAGTTTTTCGCTGGTGGCTAATCTTTGAATAAGGTTTAATCCCAATCCATTACCAATATCAACGGTTCTTGTGATTTTATACATTTTAATCCTCCTTTAACATTGCGATTCTGTCTTCGATCATTTCAAGCTGTGCATATAACAAGGTTTCAATGCCCTTTAAGGCATCTTGAATTTCACAAGGCTCTAACGCTTCAATATCGGTGCGTCCGGCTAGAATATTTAATAGCGTGATCGGTTGGTGTAACGCGCTAATGTCTCTTTCTAAAACCTCAAGTTGTAGTGTTTTATTTTTGGTATTAGCGCTCATTGCTCACCTCCACAGAAGCTAAGCAGAATGTAAATTTGCATTGTGATAGAAAAGCAGCTATAGGATAAACCGCGCCTAATAGTGCGGTGGGTTTTGTGATAGTTTTCATTGTGGAAGTTCTCTTAACAGTAATTAGTAAATGATTTGCCAACCTTGATAGGTGTGGCAAGGCTTCAACTACCGCTGTTAATCGGCTCACCTTATTCGTGCGGATAAACTCCGCCTTAGTTCGGCGTATAGACCTTGCCACAAATTCGGCATTATCTGATAGGGTTAGTCGCCCTTGGATATGAATTTGAGGTGTAAAAAATCCGCAAGTCTTACGGGTGCGGTTTCCGTTGTATGTAGTAGTGTCCGCAATACTACAATTTACTACATTAGGGGTCAAGGTGAGATTAAACATTTTTCACCCCCAAAATCACAAAAAACGGGGCGACTTGTGCGGTGGCTTGCTCGATACTGTCGGCATTTATGCGCACGGTATAACGTGGGAATAAGGAAAAATGTTTTTTTGTATTGCGTAAGTCTGAACGGCTCACGGCTTTGAATAGATAAAGCATTGCTGTAACTCCACTGAATAAATATTTAGAAGTTACCGCGAAAGTTTCCAGGCTTGGGCGGTAACGTGTTACGGGCTGGAAAACTGCGATCAGTGGAACACAGCAAAGGGCGAAACCTTTCCCATAACACGCTACCATAGAAGAACACGCCATTTTTAGGCGTTCTTTGGGTGTGTTTGTGCTACGCATAAAAAAACACGCATTAATAGGCGTGTTACTATACGCCACTGATATATCGTTCGAGTTTCCAGGCTCGGCACTGTTTGAAAGTGCGGTGTTAAAATACGATAAATTTGCCTCGGTTGCACGATAAAAATTTTCATTCATATCAAAATATATATGAACGATATTCATATTTTGGCTATAATTGGTTTTCGTGATTTGCATAATCATCCTGTTTTCTGGGTATTGAATATTAAGGCTTACCGCTGTAAGCCTTTTTCTTTGCTTAGTTTCCTTTGTAACTTCCACCAGCGGTGTAAGTTGTGACAATGTGACAAATAAAAATTAGTGGTTAATAAGCGTATTTAAGTGCGTTTCTGCTTCGGTGAGTACGTCAAATGCCAATTCTAAGACTTCTTCAACAGATAACGGCTTGCCGTCTTTGTCGGTAACTTGTCCGCCTTGATTGCTAGCGATTTCTAGCAAGGTTTTTGTCTGCTCGATACTTTCCGCCAGCTCTTGCATTTCAATTTCTGCCAGTGCTGCAATCGTGTTGATGGATTTAAAAATTCCGGTTCGGCTAACTGGCTTTGATTTGCCTTTCTCCGTCATTGAAACCGCGTTTAATCCGCCAGCTTCTGAAAGTGCTTTAATTTGGGCGATAAGTCCTTTAATTTCGCCTAATTTGATTTTTTGTGATGTTGTCATTTCTTTAGTCCTCCGGTGTTGAATGTAAGGTATAAACGGCTATGCCGTTGTGCTTAACCCCTGCGTGATCGATTTCGTTTTTTTTGCTGGTGGAAATGTCATAGCCTTGTGCGCGTAACTCCATAATACGCGGTGCCGGGCTACAAATGCCCATTGCTCTAAATTCCAATGTTGAACAAGCCCCTTGTTTTAACCTGTTCAAAATGGCTAATCGCTGCGTGTTGCGGCTAGTATCAGTGATTTGCATAATTCCTCCTTGCTGTGTTTTTCTTGTCTGTTTTTTGATTAAGTTCTAATCGCTAATATAAAATCTGATAATGCACTTAATACACTTGGCAATAACCATAAAATCAGTGCAATAAATATCCCCATTCCAACATATCGAAAAAATGATTTAATGCCGTCTGATATGGCTAATCCTGCTTTGTCTGCACCTTGCTCGCTCATATTTCCCCCTATATTGACTATCGTTAATAATCTGCTGATAAATCCAATAATGCCTTTATGCTGCATTTACTTACCTTTGATTTATCCACTATTCAACCAATCCAATTTTGGATTGGTTGCCAGAACGTGCCGCTTTCTGCTCTTCAATCCACGCATTCACTTCTTCTAAATCCCAACGGATAAAATTTTGTGAAAAGCGGATCGGCTGTGGGAATTGATTTGCTTTAACTAGCTCATTCAATTTTGTGCGGCCAAAGCCAACAAAGGCGGTTACTTCCTTGCCTGAAATAAGTTTTTTAATTTGCTCCATCTTTCCCCCTTATGCGTTGATACTGTCTAAATAGGCTTTTACGCTGCTTTCAGGGTAACGGCTACAAGCTCCAATTTTTACCCGTTTTAATTTGCCTGCACGTACAAGGCGATCTACAGTTGAACGTGATCCAATGCCTAACGCTGTGAGTTCTTTTTGTGTGTAGTGTTTTTCAATAGGTGTTTTTTCCATTATTTCCCCCTTTAAAAATACGTTGCTGAATAAGTCTAGGTTTATCCCTGTGCGTCTTGGTGGTGGAAATTATGGAAAATGAAAGGATTAAGTTATAGACTAAAAAGGTTTGTAAAGGATATAGAATAAAGCCCATAAAAAAGGCTATACCCTTTATTAGAATATAGCCTTATTGGATGTAATAATTGCCGTTAATTAAAGCCTTGAAAGGTCTCTACGCCTTGCGGTGTTCTTCCTCTTGTTTTCACATTTTCAGGAATAATTATTTGATAAATCGCTTCGGCTAACTTTTCATTATCACTAAAATAGCGTTTGATAAATGCCTTTAATTCCTCTTTCGTTGGGTAAGAGTGCGGATTGTCTTTATCCACTTTTGAGGCAAATTTCTTTATAACCTCAAAAACAATATTTAAATTTTCGCTTGTATGGCCGTAAATGCTAAATTGATCATAATCAACAGCATTGAAATTCACTTTTTCGGCTTGCTCTTCTTTGCTTTGTAATATTGTTTCTAATTCGACAATTCTTTGTTTAGCCTGTTCAAGCTCTTTTTCTAAATTATCATTTTCTTCTGAAGTGTTTTCGACTATTGTCGCGTTAGGGTCTTTATAACTCGGAACATTCCAATTTAAGCCGTATGTTTTCGCCCATTGGTTGGCGGTGTCGTGCGATATAAAATAGCTAGTATTGCCATAAAAATCATAGCCTATTCGCCCTTTAATTCTTTTATTTTCAATTGCATCAACCAAAGCGGAATAAATACGATCATATTCAATATGGCCATCGCCAAAGGGAATATCTAAAAATATGCAAATAACATCTTCAATAGAAAGTTCGGGAAACATTGCAAATGTAGATAAATTGGCATTTAGTTTTGGCTTTTTATTATTCGGCTCAATGCTTACGCCTAACGATTTTTCGATATCTGACTTTTTAATTAAAAGATCGCTTCTTAAATCCATCATTCCCCCTTCTCAAAATGGCATATCATCATTTAAGTAATCTTGTAATCTTATATCAAGTGCTTTTAATAAAGCCGGTTCTTTAGATTTTAATAATCTTGGCTTTATTCCTGATATTTGCTCGTATAGGTAACAGTCTTCGCCCTGCATTTGCAAAGTCCGGATTAAATCGCTAAGTGCTTTTTCTCGATCGTTTTTATTGAAAGGCAAAGCCCATTTAATAAGTTCTTCAATAGAGATAAATTGATTTTTGTTATAGGAATTGTCACCCATAAAACGCCCCTATACGTTGCCCTATTTATTGATGGTAGTGCAACAGAAAAGCAAATAGGGTTACTTTCTCTTCAAGCCGGTTAATTACGCCGTCTCTAGTTGCACTTAATTTTGAGTTATTAAGGAATAGTTAATAACTGATTAATTGCTTCTTTGTGCGTCATTATACGTCTACATAAATCACAAACGCAATCATTTAACTGTGTTTTTATCTAGTAATAAAAAAGCCCTGCCAATCGGCAAGGCTATTTTTTTAATTGAATAAGTTCTTAATGCTGGTGGATTAAAATATCTGCACTAATACCCATTTTTTTATTGATATTTCTAATCATATTTAGCGTTAGCGGTCTTGTTTTATTGAAGATTTCATAAACTCTATTTGGCTTGCCAATAATCCCTTCTAAATCTTTAATTTCAAGCCCTTGTTGCTCCATTCTAAACTTAATCGCCTCTATTGGATCAGGCGGTTCTATTGGGTAGTGCTTCGCCTCGTAAGCCTCAATCAAAGCAAGCATTATTTCAAAATAATCTTGCTGTTCTTCTGTCATTTGCTCTAAATCAAAATAAGGCTCTATATTGCGTAACGCCGCTTGATAATCGGCTTCTGTTCTTATTGGCTTGATATTCATTTCTTCCCTCCCTTTACGGCTCAATGCTATCTGCGTTGATATTGTCATATTCTTTATGTGTGCCTATGAATTTAATGTAAATCGCCCCCATCTGAAATGCGATAGCAACAATTAAGCGGTGATCATTGCCTTTAATGTTAAAGACAACACGGCGATTTTTTAAAATACTTGCATTACGATACTGCGCCTTTATATCGTGTACGCTTTGCCAGTTTGCTTTTTTAGCTTCCGCAATCCAGGCTTTTAAGGGCTGTTCCGTTTCTGGGTGCTTTTGATAGTAAGCGATTAATTTTGCCGTTGAGATAATTCTCATTTCTTTCCCTCAAGTTTTGAATTGATTATATCCCAAAATGGGATTAATTCAATGATTATCTTAAAAAAGGTAGAAAAACTGTAATAGCGATTACATAAGGTTACAGGGGCGGTTGCTTGGGGTTTTTCGTTGAACTTTTTGCCCGCCCTCCTATGAAAAAGGTACTCCCAACGGGTAGGGCTTTCCACGGGGTTGCGGGCTCGCGGTTTTCGGCAATTTTTCGCTTTTCTAGTCATCATCATCTTGTTGAATAATTAAGGCAAATAGGGCGATCAAAATATCATTGTTTTGCCTGCTTATGCCTTATGTAATAAGGGTTTATAGCGTGATCAAGAAATAAAAATAATTCTCTAAAATGATGTCGATAAATGTCGAAAATACAAAATTAAATTAGTGGCTCAATTTAAGCCACTAAATACAGATTTAAAACTTCTTCAAAGGTGAACACTGATGAACACTGGTTAACACTAGTGTTCACCCTAAAAATATTATATATATTATTGATATATATTTATTTTTTTCTTTAAATATATAAAAGGTGAATAGGGTGTACACTATTTATAAAAAATATTGTTCGGCAAAGAGAAAACTAAGCTAAAATAAAGCCGTATAGTAACAAATTACGGTGGCTTTGGATTTTAGTAACTATGAAAGTAACTATGAACAAATTAATAAAATAAAATATCAATTAAAATCAATCATATAAATAATTAAAACGAGTCCACCCGGTGCACCATTCTTATTTTTAATATCTTATATTTCCAACCCATTTAATATCGTATAGATAGTTTTAATTAATACATTTTTTAATTTAATCATCCCATTCTGATGAATTTTTAGTTATGTTGTTGATTTTAAACGAAATTTATTAAAATTATTATACTTAACCTTGCACTGTTTTCTTTTTGTACGAACAGATTTACGCTCAGATTAAGAAATCCTTTATTTTTAAATAAGTTATTTTTTGTCAATTATAGATCGCTCATTTCAAAAAATTTTTCTGCTTGAGTTTTTCTCGAAACACATTATATTGACGAAAATTTTTTTAAAAATACAACATATTGTGTTAGGGATCTTTATTAATGAATACATCACTTCGAGTAACTAAACGTGATGGGCGTTTAGAGCCTATCAATTTGGATAAAATCCATCGTGTAATTACTTGGGCAGCAGAAGGTTTAAATAATGTTTCTGTTTCGCAAGTAGAATTGCGTTCACATATTCAGTTTTATGAAGGCATTAAAACTTCTGATATTCACGAAACAATCATTAAATCTGCTGCAGATTTAATTAGTAAAGATACTCCAGACTATCAGTACCTTGCTGCTCGTTTAGCTATTTTCCATTTACGTAAAAAAGCTTTCGGTCATTTTGAGCCACCTCGCCTTTATGAACAAGTAAAGCGTTTAGTTCGTATGGGGAAATACGACGCTTCTCTTTTAGTAGATTATTCCCGTGAAGAATGGGATGAAATGGATACTTATCTCGATCATTGGCGTGATATGACTTTCTCTTATGCTGCTGTTAAACAGCTTGAAGGGAAATATCTAGTACAAAATCGCGTAACTGGTGAGATTTATGAGTCTGCTCAATTTTTATATATTTTAGTCGCTGCCTCCTTATTTGCCCAATATCCAAAAGAAACGCGTTTGAATTATATTCGCCGCTTTTACGATGCGACATCCACTTTTAAAATTTCATTACCAACACCAATTATGGCGGGTGTTCGTACCCCAACTCGTCAATTCAGCTCCTGCGTATTAATCGAATGTGATGATAGTTTAGACTCAATTAATGCAACTTCTGCCGCTATTGTGAAATATGTGTCACAACGTGCCGGAATTGGCGTAAATGCCGGCGCTATTCGTGCATTGGGTAGTCCAATCCGTAATGGAGAAGCATTCCATACCGGCTGTATCCCATTTTATAAACATTTCCAAACAGCGGTGAAATCTTGCTCTCAAGGTGGTGTTCGCGGTGGTGCTGCAACGGTTTATTACCCAATTTGGCACTTAGAAGTTGAAAGTTTATTAGTATTAAAAAATAACCGTGGTGTTGAAGATAACCGTGTGCGCCATATGGATTACGGTGTGCAGTTAAATAAACTGATGTATCAACGTTTAATTAAAGGCGCAGATATTACACTCTTCAGCCCATCTGATGTGCCGGGGCTTTATTCAGCGTTCTTCGCCGATCAGGAAAAATTTGAACAGCTTTATTTAAAATATGAGCAGGATCCGGATATTCGTAAACGTTCGGTTAAAGCTATCGAACTGTTCTCGTTATTAATGCAGGAGCGTGCATCAACTGGTCGTATTTATATCCAAAACGTGGATCATTGTAATACTCACTCGCCGTTCGATCCTGCAGTGGCACCGGTGCGTCAATCCAATCTCTGCCTTGAAATTGCGTTACCGACCAAGCCGTTGCAACATATTCACGATGAAAACGGTGAAATTGCGCTTTGTACCCTTTCTGCATTCAATCTTGGTGCATTAAACAATTTGGATGAATTGGAAGATTTAGCTGATTTGGCAGTGCGTGCATTGGATGCTTTATTGGATTATCAAAACTATCCAGTGAAAGCAGCTGAAATTGGGGCAATGGGTCGTCGTGCGTTAGGTATCGGTGTTATTAATTATGCCTATTATTTAGCCAAAAACGGTGTGCGTTATTCGGACGGTTCTGCCAATGATTTAACTCACCGCACTTTTGAAGCGATTCAATATTACTTATTGAAGGCATCAAACCAATTAGCAAAAGAGTTCGGGCCTTGTCAATTCTTTGATGAAACAACTTATGCCAAAGGTATTTTGCCGATCGATACCTACAAAAAAGATGTCGATAGTTTAACCAAAGAACCACTGCATTATGACTGGGAAAGTTTACGCAAAGAGATTCAAGAATTTGGCTTGCGTAACTCAACCTTAACCGCATTAATGCCGTCAGAAACCTCTTCACAAATTTCTAACGCAACAAATGGTATTGAACCACCACGTGGATTTGTCAGCATCAAGGCATCAAAAGATGGTATTCTGCGTCAAGTTGTGCCAAATTATGAAAATTTAAGTGAAAATTATGAATTGCTTTGGGATATTCCGAATAACGATGGTTACTTGCATTTAGTTGCGATTATGCAAAAATTTATCGACCAATCCATTTCGGCTAATACCAATTATGATCCACAACGCTTTGAAGACGGTAAAGTGCCAATGAAAGTGTTGTTAAAAGATTTATTGACAGCCTATAAATATGGAATAAAAACGCTTTATTATCAAAATACGCGTGACGGTGCTGAGGATAGTCAAGAAGATCTTGATGATGGCTGTGCCGGCGGTGCTTGTAAGATTTAATTCTAATAAAAAGGTCAGTCACTCTGACCTTTTTCTTACTCATATCTAGTCGAGGAAAATAAAATGGCTTATACCACCTTCTCACAACATAAAAACGATCAACTTAAAGAGCCGATGTTTTTCGGACAAAACGTAAATGTGGCACGTTACGATCAACAAAAATATGAAACTTTTGAAAAACTTATTGAGAAACAACTCTCTTTTTTCTGGCGTCCGGAAGAGGTGGATGTATCTCAAGATCGTATTGACTATCAATCTTTACCGGAACACGAAAAACATATTTTTATCAGTAATTTAAAATATCAAACACTGCTCGACTCAATTCAAGGTCGAAGTCCAAATGTAGCTTTGTTGCCGTTGGTATCTATTCCCGAATTAGAAACTTGGATAGAAACTTGGACGTTCTCAGAAACCATTCATTCTCGTTCCTATACACATATTATCCGCAATATTGTGAATGATCCTTCGATTGTATTTGATGATATTGTTACGAATCAGGAAATCATTAAACGAGCAAGAGATATTTCAGCTTATTATGATGATCTAATTCGTGATTCACAGCTCTATTCCCTTTATGGTGAAGGGAGTTATACAGTTGACGGTAAAGAATATCAAGTGACATTACGAAATTTAAAACGTCAGCTCTACCTTTGTTTAATGAGTGTCAATGCATTGGAAGCTATTCGTTTTTATGTTTCTTTTGCCTGTTCTTTTGCCTTTGCAGAACGTAAACTGATGGAAGGCAATGCAAAAATTATCAAATTTATAGCTCGTGATGAAGCTCTTCATCTCACTGGAACACAACATATTCTAAATATTATGGCTGCAGGTCAAGATGATCCAGAAATGGCAGAAATTGCAGAAGAATGTCAACAAGAAGCCTATGATCTTTTCGTTGCCGCTGCTGAACAAGAAAAAGATTGGGCAAATTATCTCTTTAAAGATGGTTCAATGATCGGATTAAATAAAGATATTTTGTGCCAATATGTAGAATATATTACTAATATTCGTATGCAGGCGGTTGGTTTGCCATTACCATTTACTACTCGTTCCAATCCAATTCCATGGATTAATGCGTGGTTGGTATCCGATAATGTACAAGTTGCTCCACAAGAAGTGGAAGTTAGCTCCTATCTTGTTGGTCAGATTGACTCTAAAGTTGATGTCGATGATTTTGAAGATTTTAAACTTTAAATTAAAAAAGAGTTGATTGAACTAGGGCGTGAAAATTCACGCCTTTCATTTTTTGGCATATTTTTTTCTTATCAGATTACTTTAATTTTCTTCTTTTATCACAAATTTATAGGATTTCTACTAAATAATCTTCTTTTCTTGGTGTTTAATTTACACCTAGAAATTTAATTATTTTGTTTAAAAAAGTAAAATTATTATAGATACTTAAAAAAAGGTATGTTACAATAAAAAAGCCTGGTTTATAGGCAAACTTTTATTCATTTTTTATTCATAAGGAATCGTAACAATGAAAAAATTACTTTTATCTTTATCATTAATGGGTATTGCAGTTAGCGTATCTGCTGCAGATTTATCGCCTGCTTGCCAAAAATATTTTGAGGAGTATGAAGGTATGCTGAAAGCAATGCCACAAGCACAAGTTGACGTATATAAACAACAATATGAAGCAGCAAAACAACAATTTGCCGCTTTACCTAGCGCTGCTCAAGATCAAAGTTGTACTCAAGCACTTGAGCAACTAAAACAATCTAAAGCTGCAATGGGCATTAAATAATTAAGATACATTTCTTAATTCGCCCCTCGCACGTATTTGCCTTAGTGGGGGGGGGGTATTTTCGCTAACCTATTATCTATAATTCTTTGTTTTATTACCTCCTTTTCTAAGTTTCTTTAATTGCTTATTTTTCATCTATCTATAAATCTATTTTATCTCTACCCTAACCAAATTCAGAAAATAAAAAAATCAGCCAACGATT
>NZ_JTJP01000057.1:0-30762 GCF_001678575.1 Gallibacterium genomosp. 1 | reverse complement strand
AGTGCGGGGGGGGGGTATTTTCATTTAACTTATTGAAAAAACTTATATTTTAGCCATTCGACAAAATGAATTTATCCTGTTTTTTACCAAATACACCTAAAATTACATTTTAAAAAAATCAGATTTTTTACATAATCATTGTACCACCAATAAGATAAATTATAATATTGAAAATAATATTATTACCTATAATTAGCGTTGACGAGTTTAATACTATTGAGGCGATTTGTCATTTAAAATCTTGATTTTTCACTCCATTTTTACAAAAGATTTTCTTTTTTGTTATTACTTTTTATATAATAATAACCACTATACCTACAAAATTATTGACATAATAATAAAAGTAGGTATAATAACCACTAAATAAACGGCAGGAAGATAAAAGGTGGATAGTAAAACATTAATAAAAATGCTTGAAAAAGATGGGTGGTACTTGGTGAATGTGGTTGGTAGTCATCATCAATTTAAACATCCAATAAAGAAAGGGCGGACAACAGTTCCGCATCCCAAAAAGGATTTACAAATAAAAACGGTAAATTCAATATTAAAACAAGCGGGCTTGAAATAAGCCCCTTTTATAAAAAGAGAGGTTTATATGTTATATCCGATTGGAATTGAAATGGGTGATGATAAACACGCTTTTGGGGTAATTGTGCCTGATGTGCCAGGTTGTTTTTCTGCTGGAGATACATTAGAAGAGGCGTATATTAATGCAAAAGAAGCTATCGCTTTTCATATCGAGGGAATGTTAGAAGATGGTGAAGAGTTTCCTTTGCCAACCGATATAAAAGCACATATGAATAATAAAGAGTTTGAGGGGTTTACTTTTACTTTTGTAGATGTTGATTTGTCGCATTTAATGGGTAAAGCGGAAAAAATTAATATTACTCTACCAGCGTTGTTATTACATAAAATTGATGCGTTTATTGCAACACATCCAGAGTATAAAAGCCGTAGTGGTTTTTTGGCACAACTTGCAACAGATAAATTACTTTCAGCATAATAAAAAACCGCTTTTTAGCGGTTTTTTTGTTGGAGATGTTCGAAAATTTTGTTTTTGTCGTCTTTTGATAGATTATTGATTAAATTTAATATTAAATCGTTTTGCACTAAATCAGATGTTCTTGTCGTGTATGCATATTCGACGTTTTGCACGAACGAATGATTACAAGATGGGTTAGTGCATACGCAGTACAATTTTGTTAGATCGGCGTGTTCCCTTACCGATCTTTTGATATATGCCTTATAGCCGCAATGACGGCAAAAAACACGGAATGATCTTGCCATTTTATCTCTTCTCTACCAATCTGACATTAAAATTAGTATATCAATAAAAAATCAAATAGTTACAGTAAAAATACTGTTTAAATATACAGTATTTTTTATTGACAAAAGATAAGTTGTTGAAAAATATTTATTTTGCCTTTATATTTTTTGTATTTTCTATTGATTTAATTCATATTATGCGGTAATTAATTAATGCTTATTTAAAAACACAGCATTTATCAACAAAAACAATAGATTGTAGGGCTAAGTGTTGCGCTATAGTTGGAACATTTGAAATTAACTAATGAGGTACAATATGAAAAAAGTCGGTTTTATTGGTTGGCGTGGTATGGTCGGTTCTGTATTAATGGAGCGTATGCAACAAGAGCAGGATTTTATTAATATCACACCTACTTTTTTTACCACATCTCAAGCAGGGCAACCTGCACCTGATTATGCCGGAAAAGCTGCTGGCGTTTTATTAGATGCTTATGATCTTGAGGCATTAAAGCAACAAGAGATTATTGTAACTTGCCAAGGTGGTGATTACACCAATGAAGTTTATAAAAAATTGCGTGCTACTGGTTGGGATGGATATTGGGTTGATGCCGCTTCCGCATTGCGTATGGAGAAAGAGGCGATTATTGTGCTTGACCCTGTCAATCAACACGTGATTGATCAAGGTTTAAAAAATGGCATTAAAACCTATGTCGGCGGAAACTGTACCGTTAGTTTGATGTTAATGGCATTAGGCGGTTTATTTGAACGTGATTTGGTTGAATGGGTTTCGGTAGCAACTTATCAAGCCGCTTCCGGTGCTGGTGCAAAAAATATGCGTGAATTATTATTGCAAATGGGCGAACTTCACGATGTGGTTGCCCCTGAATTGGCAAATCCATCTTCCTCTATTTTAGATATTGAACGTGCAGTTACCGCCAAAATGCGAGCTGAAGACTTCCCAACAGAAAATTTTGGTGCAGCGCTTGGCGGCAGCTTGATTCCTTGGATTGACAAATTGCTTGAAAGTGGTCAAACCAAAGAAGAGTGGAAAGGTTATGCCGAAACCAACAAGATTTTAGGTTTATCTGACAATCCGGTGCCAATTGATGGGCTTTGTGTGCGGATTGGGGCATTACGTTGCCACAGCCAAGCATTCACTATCAAAATGAAAAAAGATTTACCGTTAGCGGAAATCGAACAGATTTTAGCTTCGCATAATGAATGGGTGAAAGTGATTCCGAATGACAAAGAAACCACATTGCGTGAATTAACGCCGGCAAAAGTGACCGGCACATTAAGTGTTCCGGTTGGACGTTTACGTAAACTTAATATGGGGCCTGAATACTTAGCGGCATTCACTGTTGGCGACCAATTATTATGGGGCGCGGCAGAACCGATTCGCCGTATTTTGAAACAGTTAGTTGCCTAATTATTCCCTTATCAATGCTCGCCCTAATTGCCGTTAGGGCGAATTTTTTCTTTTATAATAACTAAGGATGTCGCCATCAGCGTCATTCGCTCACAACTTTATGACAGCACAAAATATCGAAACACATCCATTACAACCTTTCTTGCCACCAAATGCCACAATGTTGATGTTGGGCAGTTTTCCGCCGCCAAAAGCACGTTGGAAAATGAATTTTTATTATCCTAATTTTCAAAATGATATGTGGCGTATTTATGGTACGGTCTTTTTTAATAATAAAGAGTATTTCCTAAACAGCGATAAAACTGCTTTTAATCAAGAAAAAATTGAACGGTTTTTGCGTGCAAAAGGCATTGCCGTTTTTGATAGCGGTTATAAAATTTTTCGTCAGCAGGGGAATGCCTCTGATAAATTTTTGCAGATTATTGAGCCGATCAACCTCACTAAAGTGTTAGCACAAATTCCTCAATGTAAAGTGATTATGACTGCTGGTGAAAAAGCGACTGAAACATTGCTTTCTTTACTTGATGAAGAAAGAGTAATGTTAAAAAATGGTGAGAATACTTCAATCACAATTGCACAGCGACAATATCAGCTTTATCGCCTTCCTTCATCATCACGAGCTTACCCATTAGCATTAGCAAAGAAAGCAGAAATTTATCGACAATTTTTTACAGATATTGGAATGTTATAAACGTTTGTTGTTATTAGCAGATATATAGGTAGATAGAGAACAATAAAATTTTGCCGAGCATTTAACGAGGCGAATACAGATTTGAAAATTCCCTCGCTCAGGAAGGAATGAACTAAGATCATTTTCCGACTTGATGACCGATAACACCACCAACAGCGGCACCGCCGACTGTTATTTGATGTTATCCATTTTTGATTATCGCTAAGTTATCTATCATATCTTAGGGAAATCTCTAAAATAAAACCGGTCAATTATTGATTTTTCTGTGGGAAAAGGTAAAATTCTACGGCTTTTTGTATCGGGTGCATGGTTTTAACAGCATTGTTAGCAATAAGCAATTAACGCCCCTACTTCGAACGGGGTTTTCTTTTTTTACTATCAATATTTTAGAGGAAGGTTATGGTAACCATTCGTTTATCTCGTGGCGGAGCTAAAAAACGCCCATTCTATCAAATTGTCGTTGCAGACAGCCGTTACCCTCGTGATGGCCGTTTCATCGAACGTATCGGCTTCTTTAATCCAATCGCTTCTGGTAAAGCAGAACGTTTACGTATTGATTTAGATCGCGTAAATGATTGGGTAAGCAAAGGTGCATCTTTGTCAGATCGTGTTAAATCTTTAGTAAAAGAAGCACAACAAGCAGCTTAATTAAAAGCATAGGTGGTTGAAATGGAACAGCAAAAAATCGGTGTCGTAGGTAAACTTGGTTCAACTTATGGTATTCGTGGTTGGTTGCGTGTTTATTCATCTACCGAATATGCAGAAAGTATTTTTGATTATCAACCGTGGTTTTTAAACATTAAAAAACAGTGGCAACCGGTAGAAATTGAAGGTTGGCGTCATCATAGTCAAGATTTGATTGTGAAGATTAAAGGGGTTGATGATCGTGAACAGGCACAGGCATTAGCCAATATTGAAATTGGCGTGGATTTGAACCAACTTCCAGAATTAGATGAAGGGGAGTTTTACTGGCACGATTTAATCGGTTGTCGTGTGATTAATTTGCAGGGATACGATATGGGTGTTGTCAGCGAATTAATAGAAACAGGTTCAAACGATGTTTTGGTAGTTCAGGCGAATAGCAAAGATGCTTTCGCAAAACAAGAACGGTTAATTCCGTATATTGATACAGTAGTTAAAAGAGTGGATCTCAGCACCAAAGTGATTGAGGTGGACTGGGACGCTGGTTTCTAACCTCAGGTAATTCTGTTGGCTTAATGAACATTGAGGTATCCATATGTGGATTGGTGTAATTACATTATTCCCTGAAATGTTTAAAGCTATTACAGAATTTGGGGTAACAAGTAGAGCTATAAAGCACGAGCTTTTGCAATTGCATTGTTGGAATCCTCGAGATTTTACGCACGATAAACATAAGACGGTTGATGATCGCCCTTATGGTGGTGGGCCGGGAATGTTAATGATGGTGCAGCCGTTAAGAGATGCTATCCAAGCGGCAAAGGCAGAAGCAGGCGATGGAGCAAAGGTGATTTATCTTTCACCGCAAGGGCGAAAGCTTAATCAGGCTGGCGTGGAGCAGCTGGCTAAAAATCAGAAAATGATTTTGGTTTGTGGGCGTTACGAAGGCATTGATGAGCGCGTTATTGAAACGGAGATTGATGAAGAGTGGTCAATCGGTGATTATGTTTTGACCGGTGGAGAGTTGCCGGCAATGACATTGATTGATGCCGTTGCGCGATTTGTTCCGGGCGTGTTGGGGAAACAGGCTTCGGCAGAAGAGGACTCTTTTGTTGACGGTTTGTTGGATTGCCCACATTACACGCGTCCTGAAGTGCTTGATGGATTGGTTGTGCCACCGGTTTTGATATCCGGTAACCACGAAGAAATTCGTAAATGGCGATTAAAACAGTCATTGCAACGAACGTGGCTACGCCGGCCTGAGCTATTAGAAGGCCTAGCTCTGACTGACGAACAAAGGTTGTTGTTGAAGCAGGCTCAACAAGAGCATCAACAGCAAAAGAAATAGATTCAGTTACATCTAGGAATAAGGTATTTATTATGAGTAACATTATTAAACAACTTGAACAAGAACAATTAAAGCAAAACGTGCCAAGCTTCCGTCCTGGTGATACATTGGAAGTGAAAGTATGGGTTGTTGAAGGTAGTAAAAGACGTTTGCAAGCGTTCGAAGGTGTGGTTATTGCAATTCGTAACCGTGGCTTGCATTCAGCATTTACTCTACGTAAAGTGTCAAACGGTGTTGGGGTTGAACGTGTTTTCCAAACTCACTCTCCAATCGTTGATAGCATCACTGTAAAACGTAAAGGTGCGGTTCGTAAAGCTAAACTTTACTACTTACGTGAACGTAGCGGTAAATCTGCACGTATTAAAGAGCGTTTAAACTAATTTTAAAATGCTTTTTCAAAACCCTCGTTTATGCGAGGGTTTTTTAATTATTTGATTAATAGTCTATCCGTTATCATTAACATCAATTTTAAACCTGTAACCAAAATGTGACCGGTCCATCATTGATTAACGATACTTGCATATCAGCGGCAAATTGTCCGGTTTGTACTGGTATATTTTCACGACATTTTTCTACAAAATAGTGATAAAGTGCTTGTGCTGACTCAGGATCGCCAGATCGGCTGAAACTTGGTCGTAACCCTTTTTTAGTGTCGGCAGCTAAGGTAAATTGTGAAACGACTAATAATTCGCCCTGAATTTGTTGTACATTTAAATTCATTTTGCCGTTTTCGTCGCTGAAAATGCGATAATTCAATACTTTTTCAGCAAGGCGATCAGCTTTGTTTTGATCATCACCCTGTTCTACACCAAGCAGCACTAAAATACCTTGCTCGATTTCGCCAACAATAGTTTGATTAACTTTAACATTTGCATTTTTAACGCGTTGAATCAGTGCAATCATTGCTGTTTTCCTGTGAATTGTCTAATGTAATTTGTTGTTGACATCCTCCCCACCCTAAAGGTCGGGGATTCCTACCAGTGCCCATTTCAAACAATCGGCTACTCTCGGTGGGTTCTTGCTGCTGACCTCTCAATGAAGTTCACTTCGCAAGCTCGACGGCTGTGTCCCAGCCTGATATTTTTACGCAAGGGCGATTACTCGCCCTTGCGCCAATACATTTAACGCACCAACGACATCCGCATTTTCGGTGTAGCCACATTCTACGCATTCAAAATGCGCCTGCGTTTGTCGGTTTTCTTTGGCGATATGACTACAACAAGGGCAAGTTCGACTGCTATTTTGCGGCGGAACAGCCACTAAAAATCCGCCTCGCCATTGCGTTTTGTAGTCCAACTGACGGCGAAACTCAAACCACGATTGGTCGAGTATCGAACGGTTTAAACCTGATTTCTGTTTCACGTTTTTACCGTGAGCTTCCACCGTGCCTTTCGCTGACTTTGACATATTTGATACCTGCAAATCTTCAATATAGATCATAGCGTGGTTTTTGCTGATTTGTGTTGAGATTTTATGCAAAAAGTCTTTACGACAATTGGCGATTTTATGATGCAATTTGGCGATTTTCGCCTTTAATTTCTGCCAATTTTGGCTAAATTTTACTTTATTTTTAAGCCTCTTTTGCAGTTTAGCCAATTTTCCTTTGTAAGTTTTAAAGGCGTTTAATGGCTCAAAAAATTCACCGTTTGAAAGCGTGGCAAAACGTGCAACGCCCATATCTATGCCGATTTCTCCGCCTTTATGCGTTGGAATTTCATATTCAAATTCCGTTTGAATACTGACAAAAAATCGTCCGCACTTTTGGCTTACCGTCACATTTTTGATTTCGCCGACAACCTCACGGCTGTTGCGATAGCGAACCCAACCGATTTTTGGTAGACAAATACGACTATTTTGTTGTTCCAGCTTACAACCTTGCGGAAAACGGAAACCCTCTTTTAAACCTTTTTTCTTAAATTTTGGGAAATCTGCTCGCTGTTGAAAGAAATTTTTAAACGCACTTTCTAAGTCTTTTAACGACTGTTGCAACACTTGCGAATGACATTCTTTCAGCCACGGAAGTTCTTTTTTCCATTGTGGAAGTAGGTTGGCGATTTTGGTGTAGCTGAACTTAAAGCTGTTATCTTGCTCGTATTGTTCATTTTGCCAAGCTAACGCCCGATTAAATACAAAACGAGAACAACCACAGAACTGTTTAATTCTGCGGATTTGGCTGCCGTTTGGCATTATCTCGAATTTGAAGGCTTTGCGTAGTTGCATTGGACAAGGTTTAGAATGTAAGTTTTCAACATTTTACACTTGGTCTATGCAAAAAGAAAATGATTAGGAAGAAAAACTATCCAAATATTCGCAAAAAACTTTGGGGTAATCAGCTGTGGTCTCCGTCTTATTTTGCAGGGAGTTGTGGTGGCGCTCCAATTTCCATTATTCGCCAATACATTGAGCAACAACAAACACCTGATTAGTTAGGTTTGAAACGGCTTACGCCGTTTATGCCTTATATCTCCGCCCTGAAGGACGGAGTTTTACGGCACGGTTCTGATAAATATAAGTTAAATCTTGATCAGGATAATATTGTGCCATTTTATCCAAATCATCCAATACCGCTGTTAATTGAGCTCCTAGCAGAATAAATGTCCAACTGAGGTGTATCCATAAAATCATAATCGGCAACGTGGCTAATGCGCCATAAATCAGCTGATAAGAAGGAAATGATTTCATATACCAAGTAAAACAGGCTTTACCGAGAGTGAAGAAAATTGCCGCGATTAAGGCGCCGCAGGCGGCGTGTTTTACATTCACTTTCGTGTTTGGCACGATGGCATAAATACAGGTGAAAGCCAACCAAGAGAGAAGAAACGGCACGAAGCTAAGTAATTTCAGCCCGAACGGTAGTCCGGTTTTATAGGTGAAAATTGAGCTGGAAAAGAGATAAGAGCTTACGCCGATACTGGTGGCGATAAAAATCGGCCCTAACGTCAAAATCATCCAGTAGATAGAAAAGGAGTAAAGTGTTGAGCGTTTTTTGCTGTTTGACCAAATATCATTAAGCGTGGTATCAATCGATTTAATCAGCATCAACGCCACCACGATTAAGCCGATGATACTGATACCGCTCATTTTTTTGGTGTTAGCAATAAAAACGGTGATGTATTGTTCGACCGTGTGGCTGACTGAAGGGGCGAAATTGGAAAAGATAAATTGCTGGAAATCTTGCACCACATCGTTGAATACCGGAAAGGCAGCAAAAAAGGCAAAAATCACCATTAATAACGGCACAATTGCCAACATTGTGCTGTAAGTTAAATAACCTGCCGCCTGCGATAATTTGTTCTGGTTGAATTTATATGAAAAAACTTTAATTAAAATAATGAGATGCTGAATAAGGTGTTGTAAGAATTTCTGCATAATTTTCCTTGATGTTCAGTAATGTCGTTGAAATTGTACCTTATTAATAGTGTGGTGGCGATGTTAGTTCATATTGTTTATTAATAATATTTTGACCAATAAAAATCTTTCTATAAAACAACTGCTCCTATAGGGGTTTAATCTATAGGAGCAGTTTATTGTTAGGCGTGTTTTGAGAAGTGATTTTTACTGAATAGTGGAAACATCCTCACCGAAAAATTGTTCTGAAAGCTGTTTCAATTTGCCCTCTTTTTTCAATTTTTCAATGGCGGCATTTACTTTCTCAATCACGGCAGTATTGCCTTTGTTAAAGATAAAACCTGAACCGAGTTGGTTTTTATCGCGTAGAACAATTTCAAGATTTGCATTCGGATGTTTGTGTAAGAAATCTAACACCGCTAAACGGTCATTTAAAGTTACATCGGCTCGATTCTGTAACACTAATTGTAATGCTTGAGCCAAACCGTCAACCCCGATAATTTCCGCACCGTTTTTGGTGGCTAATTCACCATAGTTGCTGGTAAAAGATTGTGCTGATTTTAAGCCTTTAAGATCCGCCCAGTCTTTAATACGTTGGTCGCCTTTGCGAGCTACAGCAACCGCACCGGAATAGCTATATTCAAGGGATTTGTCATATTTTGCACGGCGTTCAGGCGTGGTTAATGCAACCTGATTGGCGACAAGATCAAAGCGGTGGTTATTTAATCCGGAAAGCATTGCATCCCATTGCGTTTCTTTGAATTCTACTTTCACTCCGAGTTCGCTGGCTACTAGGCGAGCTAATTCAACATCATAGCCGGTCAATTTTCCTGATTCATCGTGGTAAGTAAATGGAGGATAAGTGCCTTCGGTACCGACCACGATTGTGCCTTTATCATTGACTCGTTTGGCTAAATCAGCAGCCGCTTCTTCGTTGCTTAATGCAAATGCGGATTGAGCTAAAGCAAAGCTTAATGTAACTAAAAATGTAGTTTTTAAGTATTGTTTAATCGTTTTCATCACTATTTTCCTTAAAATGTTTTAAAACTCTTTGAGCAGTCTAACGTGACTATCCAAAGAGTTAAAATAGCTGATTGTATTTTTTTATAACTAAAGGTTATAAAAATTGGTTACTTTTTGTTGCCGGTGATTCGACACCACTCTTCACGCTCCGCTACCGGATCGAGTTCAAATTGATCGGCATAAGCTGCGGCGACCGCTTCACTTTGTGTGAATAATACGCCGGAAAGCCCAAGTTTTCCTTGAGTGATCACTAAAGATGAGATGATCGGTGCAAGCTCTTTTAATGGTCCGGCTAAAATATTGGCAACCACGACATCCGCTTTAAGATCGTTCGGTGTATCGGCAGAAAGGTAGAGCTGTAAACGATCTTCGACACCGTTACGTTTGGCATTTTCACGACTGGCTTGGATCGCTTGTGGATCAATATCAATCCCGATCGCATTTTTTGCACCTAATTTTAGGGCGGCAATCGCGAGAATGCCAGAACCACAACCGAAATCAATAATAGTTTTATCTTGTAAATCAAGGGAATCAAGCCACTCTAAACAGAGGGCGGTTGTTGGATGTGTGCCGGTGCCAAACGCAAGACCCGGATCTAACATCACATTAACGGCGGTTGGATCAGGAATTTCACGCCAGCTTGGGCAGATCCATAATCTTTTGCCGAATTTAAGCGGATGGAAATTATCCATCCATTCACGTTCCCAATCTTTGTCTTCGATTTGCTCAATTTTGTAAGCCGTTTGTTGCTGAATTTGTCCCTGTTCACGCAAGGCTGCAACAATCTCTTGCATATCAGTTTCTGCATCGAACAATGCCATTACATCGGTATTTCCCCAAAGACGAGTTTCTCCGGGTAATGGTTCAAAAATCGGCGTATCTTTGCTATCCATAAAGGTAACGGATACCGCACCTAACTCTTCTAAACAATCACTAAGTTGTTCTGCCAGTTCATTTGTGCTGTTTAATCTAATTTGTAGCCAAGCCATAATTATCCTTTATCTGTTTTTCACCAAATTTGTTTGCAATTAAAAAAGCGATTAAACCCAGTGCAAGTGAAGGCACGATTGCATGTAATCCGAATGGTTTAATCGCTGCGGTAGTAAAGCCAATATAAACACCAAGACCGGTGATCATCGATGCGATTCCACCGTAAGCGTTGGCTTTATCCCAATAAAGTCCGAGAATAATAACCCATAAAAAGGCAGCTTCCAAACCGCCGAAAGCAAATAAATTGAGCCAAATAATCATATCAGGTGGATTTAATGCGGCAAGCACTAATAATGCGCTTAACGTCAGCGTCAATACAGTTGAGAAACGGCTGATTTTTTTCTGATCTTTTGCCGCTTCAGGTTTGGCGGAAAGATAAAGATCCTTTACAAAAATAGAGGAAGATTGAATAAGTTGAGCATCAATGGTTGACATAATGGCAGACATTGGTGCAGCGAGGAAAATGCCGGCAATAATTGGTGGCAATACTTTTACCATTAATGCCGGAATGACTTGATCGGGGATAGTTAAATCAGGAATAACCGCTCTTCCCAATGCCCCAGCGAGATGCATTCCGAACATTACAATTGTCAAAACAATTGTGCCGATAATCATTCCTCGATGTAATGCCTTGCTGTCTTTATAAGACATACAACGCACGGCAGTATGTGGTAATCCGATGACGCCAAAGCAGACTAAAACCCAGAATGAAGCCATAAAAGAGAAACTTAACATTTCGTTCGGGCCATAAGGAGAAACGAGTGCAGGATCAATTTCGCTGAGAGTAGTCATCGCTTTTTCAATACCTCCGGCGGCATAGATGACACCTAATAAGAGAATAATAGTACCAAGGATCATTACTGTGCCTTGAATAGTATCGGTTAACACTACAGCACGGAAGCCACCGATAAAGGTATATAAACCGACAGTAATGGCGAAAATTAATAATGCTTGTGTATAAGTTAAGCCGATAGTAGTTTCCAATAAACGTGCACCACCGATAAATTGCACCGTCATTGCTGCAAAAAAAGCCACCAATAGTGCAAAGCAGGAGATCCAGACTAAATATTTATTTTTATAGCGATAAAAGAGAATATCATTGATGGTGAGTGCATTGGTTTCACGAGATAATATAGCGAATTTTTTACCGAGTGTGCCTAAAGCTAACCAGACAACCGGCACTTGGATCATTGCTAATAATACCCAGCCTAAACCGAATTTATAAGCTGCTCCCGGACCGCCGACAAAAGAACTGGCACTGGCATAAGTTGCAGCAGTGGTCATTGCCAATACGAAACCTGTCATAGAACGATTTCCGACATAGTATTCCGTTAAAAAATCACCTTGATGCCGTTTGCTATAAGCATACAATGCTGCGCCGAAAATAAAGGCTAAATAAATGACAAGGGGGAAAATAACACCTAAATTCATTGCAACTCCTTATCATCGCTGTTTTCAAGAGAAATTTCCTGAAAGAAAATTTTAATTACCCAATGGCAAACTACAATAAAGAGAATCGGTAAATAGATACAAGCTAATTCAAACCATAACGGAAAACCTAAAGGACCACTGCTGTTTTCAGGCAAATAAGCACATATACACCAACCAATAACATAAAGAATGGCTAACAGCAGCGTTATTTTTGCTTCTTTTGTGGCTTGACGATAACGTTGTATTTTTGACATTGTTTACTCCTGTAATTATGAAATGTCTTTTATCAGAATTTCCTTAGTGGTTGAAAGTCCTGTCTGTTTGCAGCTGTAAAAATGTATTTAATTCGGAAAAGATGTAACTATAAATTCATAGCATAATGTTTTTATGTGTTGTTTTATAATTTGGAACATTTTTATGGTATTTCGCTTAAATACAAAGGGCTTGGTATAACCAAGCCCATCATATAAACGATATAACATTATTTCAATTTTTCTGTAATAAATTTAACAAGTTGTTGTTTATCAACCATCTGTTTTTCACCACTACGACGAGATTTATATTCAATTTCACCTTTTTCGAGGTTTTTTTCACCGATAATAATCATATGTGGAATACCGATTAATTCCATATCAGCAAACATCACTCCGGGACGCTCTTTGCGGTCATCAAATAATACTTCAATACCTTGTTTTAACAGAGTTTGATAAAGCTCTTCTGCATATTGTTGTACGGCGGTTGATTTATGCATATTCATTGGCACAATTGCCACTTGGAATGGGGCAAGCGTGTCGCTCCAAATAATACCTCGTTCATCGTGGCTTTGCTCAATTGCGGCTGCCACCACACGAGTAATACCAATACCGTAACAGCCCATCATCATTGTTTGGGGTTTGCCGTCTTCGCCTTGTACAGTAGCTTTCATAGCTTCGGAATATTTTTTACCAAGTTGGAAAATATGGCCAACTTCAATACCACGTTTAATTAACAAGGTTCCTTTACCACAAGGGCTTGGATCGCCTTCTACTACATTGCGGATATCGGCAATTTGTGGCGTTGGCAAATCACGATCCCAGTTAATACCAAAATAGTGTTTTCCATCAATATTCGCACCGGCACCGAAGTCGCTCATATTGGCAACGGTACGATCAATGACAATTTCCAATGGCAGATTAAGTGGCCCTAATGAACCCGGACCGGCGCCGACAGCGGCACGAATTTCTTCTTCTGTAGCAAAAGTTAATGGTGCAGCAACTTGAGGCAATTTTTCTGCTTTAACTTCATTTAATTCGTGATCACCACGAACGAGTAGTGCAATCAGTTTGCCCTCTTCTTCACCTTTTACAATTAAGGTTTTTACGGTTTTTTCAATCGGTAAATTGAACTGTTCTACTAATGCTGCAATTGTTTTGGCATTCGGTGTATCAACGATACGAAGTTCTTCTGTTGCCGCTTGACGTTCGCCTAATGCAACTGCTTCCGCCATTTCAATATTCGCAGCATAATCAGATTCGGTAGAGAAGACAATGTCATCTTCTCCGCTATCTGCTAACACTTGGAATTCGTGAGAGCCACTGCCGCCGATAGAACCGTTATCCGCCTGAACAGGACGGAAATCTAAGCCTAAACGATTGAAAATATTGCAGTAAGTTTGGTGCATTACATCATAAGTCTGTTGTAGACTTTCTCGATCCAAGTGGAAAGAGTAGCCATCTTTCATAATAAATTCACGAGAACGCATTACCCCGAAACGTGGGCGGACTTCATCACGGAATTTAGTTTGAATTTGATAAAGATTGATAGGCAACTGTTTATAAGAAGATAATTCACGGCGAGCTAAATCGGTGATGACTTCTTCGTGGGTCGGGCCAAGTACGAATGGGCGGTCGCCACGATCGGTAAAGCGGAGTAATTCAGGGCCGTATTGCTCCCAACGATGAGATTCCTGCCAGAGATCAGCTGGTTGAACTACCGGCATTATTACTTCAATAGCACCGCTTTTATTCATCTCTTCACGCACAATATTTTCCACTTTTTTCAATACGCGAACACCGGTTGGCAACCAAGTGTATAAACCGGCAGCAAGTTTACGGATCATACCTGCGCGTAACATTAATTGATGACTGACTACTTCGGCATCAGTTGGAGTTTCTTTTAAGGTTGAAAGTAAATATTGACTAGTACGCATAACAAAATTCCATTAAAAACAAAAAAATTGGCGGTATTCTAGCATTTGCCACCGATTGGCGGAATAGCTGAACCGAATTAACCAAGAAAATGTCTAGCAATCCCGGTTGCTATAATGCCGATAATAACAGTTGGTAAAAATGAAAAACGGATTGCCGCTAAAAAGGTGATGATTAATCCGATCCAGTCCGCTGGATTACTGCTAGTAAATTCCGGCGCAATAACAGAAATTAGTACGCACGCTGGTACTTGAGCCAATAAGTTTTTTGCTGTCGGACTTAATTGTTTCTTTTGTAGTAAAAAGAAACCGAGAAGCCGAGTCGAATAGGTTACCGCTGCCATAGATAGAATAGTTAATACTTCCCAACTCATTTGTGTTTCTCCAGCCACCAAGCCACAATTAAACCACTGACAGTACCTAATAAAACATACCAAGCTCCATCGATAAATTTATAACTAAATGCTGCAACTAACAGACTGACTAACCAAGCAATCGCCGCACGAAAACCCGCCCACATTCCTTTGAGCAATACCAAAAATACGGCAACAAAAGCCATATCAAAACCATATTGTTTAATATCTCCCAATACTGGGCCTAACCAAGCGCCGAATGCGGTTGAGATAATCCAAGTACTGTAAAGCGACAGTGCCATACAAAAGTAATAACGTAAATTGAGTTGGCGTAATGCGTTTTGCTTGATGTGATTTAATGCCAATGCCCAACACTCATCGCACATAAAGAACAGCACCAGCAGTGATTTCGGCAAGGAGATGCCTTTCAAATAAGGCGTGAGTGCGGCACTCATTAAAATATGACGACAGTTGATTAATAAGGTCGCCATTACAATTAGCAATAATGGCGGTGGGGAAGCCCATAATCCTACTGCGGCAAATTCCGAACCGCCGGCAAAATTTACACCGGTCATAAACGGCACTTGCCACACTTTCATATGTTGCGCGGCGGCTTGAGCGCCTAAAACAAAACCGAAAGGGATAAAACCGAGCATCACGGGGAAGGCATCTTTGAAGCCTTGTAACATCATTTTTTGCTTAGTTTGTTGCATACAGTCTTATATCGTGACAACAGAAATAGAAAGGGAATCAGTATAACCAAGATTTTGATAATGGCTAGTTATCAAACCTAATATTTGCGCTTTTTATGGATGGCGTGCCAACACGCCATCATAAAAAATTAATCTTTTTGGTAAGTTTTTAGATAGCTTAACGCCAACGTGGAGAGTAATAACACAACGGCAACGCCGATATAAAGGCTCTGCTTATCCCAACCCTGATCTAACAGAATGCCGGCGATGGTTGGCGCTAAAATAGCTCCGATACGTCCGACACCGATCGCTGTGCCTACGCCGGTGCTACGAATTTCCGCAGCATAAACACTAGGGTTTAAAGTGTAAAGCCCACTGATACAACCGTTGATCAAGGCACCGACTAAAATACCGAGAATCATTGCCAGCCAAAGGATTGAAGCGGATAGAATAAAACAGACAACCACTAGAGCTGAAAGTATTGTAAAAATAACTGATACTTTTTTAGGTGACCAATAACTTGCCAATAGACCAAAAAACAGTGCGCCAACCGTACCGCCGAGAGAAATCATCATTCCAATGCTAACGCTTTGTTCCATTGTCATTCCAGCTTCTTTTAATAAAGCTGGTGTCCACGAACTAATAAAATAGAAACTGAACATAATGGTAAAGAATGCTGTCCATAAAAGGAGTGTAGAGCGGAGATAATCTTGCTTCAGCAGACGTGAAAACGGCAAAGCGGAAGTGTGGTTTTCTACTGTTTTTTCAGGCAGTTGCCATTGATCGCCTAGACCCATTTTCACGGTAATTCGATTGAGTTTTTGAACAGCATTTTTAGGTTGTTTCACTAATAGAAAATCAATTGATTCTGGCAACCAAAAAATAACGATGACTAAACAGATTGCGGTTAGCACTGCACCAGATAAAAAGACAGAACGCCAACCATATTCGGCCTGTAACATTACGGAAAACATTCCTCCTAAAACCGCACCGACACCAAATCCGGCAGCATAGATACTGATAGCTAAACTACGCCAACGTTGAGAGGAGTATTCACTGGTTAGAACGTTGGTGCCGACTAAAATTCCGCCTACGCCCAAACCGGTAATCACGCGCCATACCGCTAACCATTGTTGATTCGGTGTAAAGGCAGAACCGAACATTCCGATAGCAGATAATAAGACCGCAATGATTAATAATGGTCTACGTCCAATTTTGTCTGCTATTGGTGCGAGAAAAAGTGAACCGGCAGTCATTCCTAATAATCCGGCACTTAATAGAGTACCAAGCTCAACACCGCTTAATGCAAATTCCTGACGAATTGCTGTGGCGGTAAATGCGAGAGCGAGAACATCAAAACCGTCAAGCAGATTCATAATGGCTGCAATAATCACGATGCTCCATTGAAATGCACTCATAGAACTCATCGCAATAGTGTTGCGTAAAGACATAAAAATTCCTTCCTTATTAAATTATTGAATATTATTTTTGTGAAAAGCACATCGATAATAACGGAAACAAATCAGTAAGAAAACAGGAATTTAATTAAAAAAAACAGTAGCCGTTTCCGACTACTGTAAAGTTGGGGGTAATTTAGTTTAGTTGATTTAAGATCGTTGGAATAAGTAATCGCTAGTGACCACGTTTATGGTGTCTATCACCATCACGACAGCCGGTATCTTTCACTTCGTTTCTGATGATCTCAGAAGTAACAGCGTCAATACGAAGTTCTTTTAATTGTTTGTCATTAGTTAAAATTTCAACTTCATAAAAAGGATTTCCCTTTCTATGCGGATGAAAATCGGCTTCAACGACGGTTCCCGCCTGTTTTTGTGTAGCAATGTCAATCGCTTGTACAAGTGTAATTTTGCTAGCATTTAATGCGCTTTCTAAACGAGGAAAGTCATCATTATCAGCTAAACTCACCTGCGCTGTGCCAATTGCTAACAATGCGACGGTTGATAACATTGCGATTTTTTTTATTATTTTAGACATTTTATTTGTACTCCTTTTATGATGGTTACTTCAAACACAAATGGGTAAGCAGACATTCTGCGTTTTCAGTGGTTGTAAGTATAAAAATGAAAAATTAGCGAAAAATTAGAAAAAGAAATTTTTTGAAAAATTTGTAATTAGGTGAAAGGCAGGGCGAATTTTTAGGAATATCGCCCTGTAAAAGTAGTATTTTATTCGTCAATAAGTTGTTCACACGCCCATAACTCTTCAAAACGTTCGCGGCGTTTGATGAGATGAGCTTTGTCGCCATCCACCAAAACTTCCGCTGCGCGCGGGTGAGAATTATAGTTTGATGCCATACTTGCACCATAAGCACCTGCTGAACGTTGAACAATAAAATCACCGGCAGCAATAGACAATCGTCTGCTTTTACCGAGAAAATCCGATGTTTCGCAGATTGGGCCGACAACATCATACACTTTAGCTTCACGATCTAAGGAGCGAGCTGCTTCAATAATTTCCATATAAGCCTGATACAATGCCGGACGGATCATATCGTTCATTCCGGCATCAACAATTGCGAAATTAAAATCTTCATTTGATTTTAGATATTCTACTTTTGTTACTAAAATGCCAGCATTAGCACTGATTGCACGTCCCGGCTCAAGGATGATTTCTAATTCCGGATATTGTTTAAATTTTGTCAATAATGCACTAGCATATTCGGTTGGATGAGGTGGTGTTTCATCACTGTAACGCACGCCTAAACCACCACCGAGATCGAGATGTTGTAATTCAATGCCGTCTTGACGTAATTGTTCCAACAAAATTAATAAACGATCCGCTGAATCTAAAAATGGTTGTAATTCAGTGAGTTGTGAACCAATGTGGCAATCCATACCGACAATTTGAATATGTGGCAATGTTTTTGCTAAGCGGTACACTTCTCTTGCTCGTTCCACACTGACACCAAATTTATTTTTCTTTAAGCCGGTTGAGATATAAGGATGAGTTTTTGCATCCACATCTGGATTAACACGCAAGGAGATCGGCGCTTTTTTATCTAATTTTGCTGCGACTTGATTAATGCGAAGCAACTCAGCTTCCGATTCTACATTGAAACAACGAATGCCGACCTCTAATGCTCGTTCAATTTCAGTATGGGATTTAGCCACACCAGAGAACACCACTTTATTGGCTTCGCCACCGGCGGCTAAAACGCGTTCAAGTTCGCCTTGTGAAACAATATCAAAGCCGGAGCCTAATTTGGCGAGTAAATTTAATAAAGCGATATTTGGGTTAGACTTTACGGCAAAACAGATAAGGTGCGGATGCCCTTTTAACGCAGAATCAAAAGCGTGCCAGTGGCGCTCCAATGTGGCGCGTGAATAAATATACAAAGGCGTACCGAATTGTTGTGCAAGCTGTTGGACAGAGATTTCTTCTGCCATTAATTGATCATTTTTATAATTGAAATAATCCATAAATCTGTTTTAACCTCAAAATTACTGTGTTTGTTGCTGTTGTTGTGCATTATCGTCAGGTGGCATATACAATGGACCTTTTACACCACAGGCGGTTAAGAAAAAGCTGCCGAGAATAAGAGTAAGTAATAATTTTTTCATAATGTGATCCTTAATCAATAGATGCTCTTTTTATCATTAATTTGTGCGTTATGCTATCTCTAACCGTTGAAAATCTCTATAATGACCGCTTATTTTGGGAGAAATTGATTATGAATAATGCAGAATATCATCAAATTGTTGAGCAAACTTGGCAACAGATAGAAGAAGAATTGGAACAGCAGGATTGCGATGTGGATTGTGATACACAAGGTTCTGTTTTTACCATTACTTTCAATGATGGTAGTCAAATTGTGGTGAATAAACAGGAGCCGCTACAGGAATTATGGCTGGCAAGCAAATTGGGGGGTTACCATTTCCACTATCAGAATGGACAATGGTTAAATGCGGAAGGCAAGAATTTTTGGCATTATTTAAGCGAAGCCTGTTCAGCATACGGCGAACAGGTTGAATTTTCTAACCAATAAAAAATAGGAGCAAAGATGCGTTTCAGATATAGCTTGGTCGCATTTTCTGCATTATTGGCGTTATCATCGGCAAGTGCGAGTTTATTGCCTTATCAAAGTAGAACGGCATTATTATTGACACAAGCACCGGATAATTTTGTTGGATTGCGACCATACGAACAGAATTATTTAATGGAAACTTTCTCCAATAAAAATTACAACTATCCTGAGAATATGCGACACGATGAGATTAAATTTCAAATTAGTGTGGCGTTACCTTTGTGGAAAGATATTTTAGGAAAAAACTCTGTACTTGCAGGATCCTATACGCAACGTTCTTGGTTTCAGTTTAGTAATCGAGGTGAATCCTCGCCATTCCGTGAAAGCAATTATCAACCACAGTTGTTTGTTGCTTGGGCAACCGACTATGATTTGCCGTTTGGTTGGAAATTGGTTGATATTGAAAGCGGAGTTGTTCACGTTTCCAATGGACGTAGCGATGAACAATTAAAATCACGTAGCTGGAATCGTATTTATTTGAGGGCGGCATTCAGCAAAGATAATTGGTTGGTGGAATTAAAACCTTATTGGAGAATTCCGGAAAAATCGGAAGATGATGATAATCCGGATATTGTTGATTATTATGGTTACGGTGATGTTAGTGTTGGTTATCGCATTGATGATCATATTCTTAAAACAACTGCACGTTATAACCCACGCACTAACAAAGGCGGAATGGAAATTTCTTGGAGTTACCCAATCACAAAATATGTTCGTGTCTATGCGCAGTATTATCACGGTTATGGTGAATCACTATTGGATTATAATCGATCCACAGATCGCATCGGTTTAGGTATTAGTTTAAACAATGTGTTCTAATGTTGAAGATCAGGTTGATATGCAATCGACCGGTCTTATCCGTGCAAAGTCCATTCTTCAAGACGTTTTTGGCTATCAACAATTTCGTCAAGGTCAGCAGCAAATTATTGAAGCAACATTGCGAGGTCAAAGTAGCTTTATTTTGATGGCAACAGGTGGAGGAAAATCGCTTTGCTACCAAATTCCAGCACTCTGTTTTTCTGGATTGACATTAGTGATTTCTCCTTTGATTGCTTTGATGCAAGATCAGGTTGATCAGCTTACGGCAAACGGTGTGGCAGCAGCTTATCTAAATTCAAGCCAAACCTTGCAACAGCAACGAGAAATTGAACAACAGGCGTTATCCGGAAAATTAAAATTACTCTATATTTCGCCGGAAAAAGTGATGACTACGGCGTTTTTCTATTTTATTCAGCAGTGTCAGGTGAGTTTTATTGCAATTGATGAAGCCCATTGTATTTCTCAATGGGGACACGATTTTCGCCCTGAGTATTCACAGTTGCGTAGCTTGACACGTGTTTTTCCCAATATTCCGATTATGGCGTTAACCGCAACGGCGGATCGAGTTACTCGAGAAGACATTCTCGAATTACTTAACTTACAGCAACCCTTTGTTTATATTGGTAGTTTTGACCGCCCAAATATTCGTTACACTGTGGTGGAAAAGTTTAAACCACAAGAACAGTTGCTTAAATTTATCAAATCACAGCAAGGTAAAAGTGGTATTATTTACGCCAACAGTCGTAATAAAGTTGAACGATTAGCAGAGATGCTACAACGTAAAGGTATCTCGGCAAAGGCTTATCACGCTGGTTTCAGTAATGAAATCAGGGAGCAGGTTCAGCACGATTTTCAACGTGACAATATTCAGATTATTGTTGCAACGATTGCATTTGGAATGGGTATTAATAAACCGAATATTCGTTTTGTATTGCATTATGATCTCCCGAGAAGTATTGAAGCTTATTATCAGGAAACAGGGCGGGCAGGGCGCGATGATCTACCGGCGGAAGCGGTGCTGTTTTATGATCATCAGGATTATTTGTGGTTGAATAAATTATTGCAGGAAAAAAATGATTCATCACAAAAAATGATTGAGCAGCATAAATTACAAGCGATGGGAGAATTTGCTGAGGCACAAACTTGTCGTCGTTTGGTATTACTCAATTATTTTGCTGAACACCGCCATCAACCTTGTAATAACTGTGATATTTGCCTTAACCCACCAAAAAAATATGATGGTCTAATTGATGCGCAAAAAATCCTTTCTACGGTTTATCGTACTGGTCAAAAGTTTGGTAGCTATTATGTGATTGCTGTATTGCGTGGCTTGCAAAATCAGAAAATTCAAGAGTTACAACACGATAAATTGTCCGTTTTTGGTATTGGCAAGGATAAATCTCAAGAATATTGGCATAGTGTGATCCGTCAATTAATTCATTTAGGCTTTTTAAGTCAAAATATTGCCAATTATTCAGCATTACAACTTACCGAAGCGGCCAGACCGGTTTTGCGTGGAGAAATGACATTATCGTTAGCGACACCAAGACAAAATCTTTCAATGATTAACCACGCCCATCGCTATCAAGCGAAGCAGGGTGATCGGGAACTCTTCAATCAATTACGTAAACTCAGAAAACAACTTTCTGATCGGGATAATATTCCGCCTTATGCTGTATTCAATGATGCTACATTGGAAGAAATGGCACGAGAAATGCCAACCACACTTTCTGAAATGTTACAAATCAATGGAGTAGGGTTTAAGAAATTAGAACGTTATGCTCAATCATTTTTAAAAGTTATTACAACATATAAACCCAATTAAAAACTTATGTTCTATAAGTGTTCATATAGTTATTCTATAATGAAATAGATTTGTTATTAATTCCTTCTTTTTTTCCTAAAAATGTGATCTTTATCTCAAATATGACATATTTTTATACAATTATCCATTATTGTGAGCTTTATCACACATTTCAATATAAAAAAATGATTTAATACACCTATCAAAAGTTATTGTTATGAACATATGTTCATAATATAAAGTATTTTATAACATTAGTTTGATAGGGGAAATTATGCGGAAACCAACAATAGCATTAGTTTTAGGTGATCCTGCTGGCATAGGTCCGGAATTGGTCGCTAAATTGTTATCTCAGAAGGAGCAAAGAGATAAAGCTAATATTTTAATCATTGCAGATAAAGATGAATTACATAAAGGTATGGATATCGCACAACTGCAATTCCCTTATGATGAAATTACAGAGAATCAACTGCCTTCATTTTCGTATGAAAAAGGGATTCCTGCATTAATTTCATACAAAAATTCAAATTTAAAACCTTTTGAATATGGTAAAGCCACTCAACAAAGTGGTGTATATATTTTAGAAACTTTGAAAAAAGCTGTGGAATATGCTCAGGCTGGATATGTGCAATCTATTTGTTTTGCACCATTAAATAAACAAGCTATGCATTTAGGTGGTTTAAAGTATCGTGATGAATTACATTGGTTTGCAGAACAAACTAATTTTGATGGTTTTGTGTGTGAGTTAAATGTTGTTGATAATATCTGGGCAAGTAGAGTGACTTCCCATATTCCATTCAAAGATATTGTACCTAATTTATCTATTCCAGCAGTTATTGATTGTATTCGTTTATTACATAGTTCTTTAGTACGTGCCGGTGTTACACAACCTAGAATTGCTGTACAAGCCTTAAACCCTCATGGTGGTGAAGGAGGTGTTTTCGGAGATGAAGAAATTACTATTATTAAGCCGGCGATGGAACACGCTCGTAAAGAATACCAAATTAATTTATATGGCCCATTTCCTAGTGATACGACGATGCATGAAGTGAAACGCCTTAATATTGATGGGGTAGTGTCAATGTATCACGACCAATTTTCTACTGCGCTTAAGCTTCTTGGTTTTGAACGAGGAGTCACAGTACAAGGTGGAATTCCTATTCCAATTACAACCGCTAATCATGGTACAGCGTATGACTTGTATGGCAAGAATATTGCTGTGCCAACAGCTTTTGAAGCTGCCTTTAATATTGCCGTTCGTATGGGCAAAGGTGTCCTTGAATCAGAATAAGACAATTTGGAGAAAAGTATTATGGCAAGAAAACCTAAAAAATTACTGAATAATCCTAATGCTGTTCCAGCAGAACAATTAGAGGGATTACTTTGTGCTTGTCGAGGCAAATTATTAAAAGTAGATGGTTATAGCGGTGTATATCGTGATCAAATTCGGAATGATCAGGTTGTAGTTGTCACAGGAGGTGGAAGTGGACACGAGCCTATGTTTGCAGGTTATGTAGGGCAAGGATTGGCTGATGCAGCGGCACTAGGTGAGATTTTTGCATCACCATCCCCTGACATCATTATAGAAACAACAAAAGTAGTTGAACAAGGTCAAGGCGTGTTATTCGTTTATGGTAATTATGCTGGCGATAATATGAACTTTGATATTGCAGCTGAACTTTTAGAAGAGGAAGGAATTCAAGTTAAAACTGTACGTGTAACAGATGATATTTCTGCAGCACCCATTTCTAAAATGAGTGATAGACGTGGTGTTGCTGGTGATATGTATGTTCTGAAGATTGCTGGGGCTGCTGTTGAGTCTGGTTATGATTTAGAACAGGTCTATGAAGTAACTAAAAAAGCAAATTTTAACACAAGAACTATAGGCGTAGCTTTAGGGGCTTGTTCTATTCCCCAAACAGGAAAATTTAATTTTGAGTTGGAAGATGATGAATTAGAACTTGGTATGGGAATTCATGGTGAGCCAGGTGTTAGAAGACAAAAAATGACAACTGCTGATCAAATTAATGGTGAGATGGTTGAGCGTTTATGTAATGACATTGAATTACAAAGTGAAGACAAAGTCTGTGTGACCATTAATAACTTAGGTGGCTCAACTTATACCGAATTATTAATTGCTTATCGAAAAGTTCATCAAGAATTAACGAAGCGAAATATACAAATTTATGATGTTTTAATCGGCTCTTATTGTACTTCACAAGAAATGGCGGGTTATTCAATAACAATTTTCCGTTTAGACGATGAATTACAAAAATTATATGACATGCCTTGTAACAGTTTTGCTTGGAGAAAATGATATGAATTTAACAGAAACAAGAGAAATGCTTTTATATACAGCTGAAAAAATGGTCAGTAGTGAACCGATGTTGACAGAATTAGATTTAAAAATTGGTGATGGAGATCATGGATTAGGTATGCAACGAGGTTTTGCAGCTGTTCGAGATTTACTTTCAAGTAATGATTTTTCACCTAAAGATGTTGGCGAATTATTTTTAAAGGCTGGTACTAAGATGATGTCAAGTATGGGGGGAGCTTCCGGTGCAATATTTGGCACATTATTCAGAGCAGGGGGAAAAGCTATAGCGGGTCAACAAGAATTTAATAGCGTAGTTCTTTCACAATTTTTAGTTGCAGGATCAGCAGCAGTTTTTGCTAGAGGTGGGGCTAAACCAGGCGATAAAACGATGATTGATTCATTGGTTGCAGCCGAAAAACAGTCAGAAAAAGTGATGAATGATGATTTAGGTAGTGCATTATCGAGCGTAGCTAAAGCTGCGGCAGAGGGGGCTGAAGAAACGCGTAATCAAGTTGCTGTTTTTGGTCGTGCAAAAAGTTTAGGGGAACGCTCATTAGGGCATGTAGATCCAGGTGCAGTATCTATGTCTTTGATTATTAAATATATGTCTGAGTTTGTGAATAAATAAGCTGTTACTTTAAATTTTTTGAAAAAATCTGATTTATTTTATTAAAAGTTTTTTAAAGGGGACAAATATGAAAAAAGTTTTATTGTTAACTTCACTGGCCGTGATATCAACAGCTGCAATTGCATTTCCTAATAAAAACTTAGAAATGGTCACTCATTCTGGTGCAGGTGGTGGAACAGATTTAACTGCAAGAATGGTAGCAAGTTTATCTGAGCCACTATTAGGAAAATCAATCACAATTGTCAACAAAAAAGGTGGTGGTGGCTTACTGTCATTAGATTATGTGACATCACGGCCAGCAGATGGACATACTATTTTGACATATACAAGTGGACAGGCTGGTGAAATAGCTAAAGGTAGTTCAAAAACAACGTTAAGTGATTGGATTCCAATTGCAAGGGCAACAGATGATCCTCAAATTTTAATGGTGAAATGTAATCGTTTTAAAGATGTAAATCAATTTATAGAGTCACAAAAAACGAAAGCTCTTACTTATGGTACTACTCATTTAGGTGGAATTGATGATGTATCCGCATTTGCATTTACGACAAAAGCTAATGTGAAGACTGCAGAAGTTATTCCATTTGACAGTGCAAATGAAGTTGCTACTCAAATTGTTGCTGGAGGTGTTGATGTTGGTGTTTTGAATCTAGGTGAAGCTAAAGTACAAATTAGTGCAGGACAAGTTTGTCCGATAGTGGTTCTCTCAGACAGTAGAATGAAATCTTTACCCACTGTATATACAGCAAAAGAATTAGGAATTCCTGTAAGTTTATCTACTGTTAGAGGATTTGTTGTGAAGGCAGGAACACCTAAAGATATTGTTGAAAAACTTGAAAAAACTTTTATAGAAGCTATGTCAAAACCGGAATTCCAGAAGTTCTTAGATAATCTTGGCTTAGATGAGACTTCTATTGCAGGTAAAGAAGTGTGGTCCAAACAATTAGAAGAAAGTGATAAAGAAATGCGTGAATCACTAAAACAATTAGGCTTTATTCAATAATATTGAAATAATTTATTAGCAATAAGGAGAGTATTATGAGAAGTAAGAAAGATTTATTCATATTCTTTACTATTTTTGTATTTTCAAGTGTAGTTATTTATCTTGCTTCTCAATTTAGAGAGTTACCTCCTATTTTACAGAGAGGACTACAACCATCAACTTTTCCTATTATATGTGCGTCTTTTATTATTTTATTAAGCTTTATCTTATGGTTAAGAGGAAGTAAAGAAAAGGATATATTTGATACTAATTTTAATTATATAACTATAAAGGTTCTTCTTCTTATTCCAATATTTATTTTAGTTTTAAATGTGGATTTCTTCTTAGCTATAATGTTATTTTCTTTAGCTATTCATCTTTTGTGGGCAGATAAAATAAAAATATTTCCTATTATTTTGTTGACTATTATCTTACCTGTTTTTATTTATGTATTATTTGAGCAGATTTTAGGTGTGAAATTTCCTGATGGTATAGTAATAAATTATATAAGAGGATGAACCATGGATATTGTGTGGAATGCGTTAGGTAATTTAGCGAATATTGAGTTATTAATCTGGATTATGGTTGCTTCTATAGGTGGAATATTGATTGGATCATTACCTGGATTGAATGCTACGACGGGGGTAGCATTGATTCTTCCGTTTACTATTACAATGGATCCTATATCTGCATCGACAATTATGCTTACTATTTATTGTGCTGCAACCTTTGCTGGAGCAATTACTGCTATTTTAATTAATACTCCAGGAACATCTGCAAGTGCAACAACTTGCTTAGATGGTTATCCTTTAGCTCAGCGAGGAGAAGCTGGTAGAGCATTAGGTATTGCAACAGTTTCTTCTGGAATAGGTGGAATAATTAGTGTCATTTGTTTAATGATTGCAGCTCCTCTTCTTGCAGATATTGCTTATAAATTTTCTCCACCAGAATATTTAACTTTAACAATTTTTGCTATTTCTATGTTAGCTACTGTTGGGAATAGCTCAGTTTTAAAAAATTTATTATCAGGTTTGTTAGGGATATTAATTGCTACTATAGGAGTGGATCCTTTAACAACTATAGATCGTTTTACATTCGGAGTTTCTGCATTATATGAAGGAATTAATTTAGTTCCAATGATGATCGGCATTTTTGGAATTAGTGAACTATTCATTCAAATTTCTAGATCATCTATAACAGGTAATTTAGTGAAAATGGATAAGATCAAATTACCATCTTATTCAGATTATAAGCGAATTTGGAAAACTATTCTGCGCTCTACTGGAATAGGTACATTTATTGGTATTTTACCTGCTGAAGGGGCTACTGTGGCATCAATAGTAGGTTATAACGAAGCTAAACGTTGGTCAAAAAGACCTGAAGAGTTTGGTAATGGATCTATTGAAGGTATTGCAGGGTCTGAAGCTGCAAATAATGCAGCAACAGGAGGTTCTATGGTACCAAGTTTGGCATTAGGAATACCAGGTAGCCCTACAGCAGCTGTAATTGTAGCTGGTTTAATGATTCATGGGATAAACCCTGGTCCTAATTTGTTTATTGAAAATGGCGAGGCTGTTTATACAATTTTTTGGTCTATGCTTTTAGCAAATATTATATTTTTTATTATTGGGTTAGCTGGAGCTAAGTTATTCGCACGTATTACCTTTATTCCTACATCTATTTTATGGCCAATGGTGTTTGTTTTTTGTATTGTCGGTGCATATGCAGTTAATTTATCTGTAGTTGATGTTTATGTAGCATTAATTTTTGGTGTACTTGGATATTTAATGAGACTATTTGGTTTTTCAGTTATTCCTTTGACTATAGGTTTAATTTTAGGTGGCGTATTGGAATTAAGATTAGGACAGACTATTACAATGGTTAAAGGCAATTGGTGGCTTATATTAGAACGTCCAATATCTGTATTTTTTATTTTAGCTACAGTTCTTGTTTTTACTATGCCAATTATAAAAATTTATTGGAATAAAATTAAATTATTAGGAAAAAATGAATAGCTTATAAAGTTTCTATTATGTGAGGAGATAGGAATGAAAAATAACTTAAAATTAGCTGTTAATACTTCTATTTATGATGGATATGATCTAGAAACTATTTTTTCTTCTATTAAAAAATGCGGATTTAATTATTTTGAATTAGCTTATAACCAAGGATATGTTAGTAATTTAAATCAAGATCTTTTTAGTGAAGAAAATGCTAGATATATTAATTATCTTAAAAATAAGTATAAATTAGATACTTTGGCTTTAGGGTGTACAATGGATCTATCAACAGAAGGATTATATGATATTTTTTCTGCTCGCCTCACATTTGCTAATTTAATAGGAGCTAAATATATTAATGTCTGTACTACTAAACTAGAAAATAAAGATAAATTAATAATAAATTTAAAGTCACTAAAGAGTCTATTAGAAAAAAATCATTGTATTTTATGTTTAGAGAATGCAGGAGATTATAACTTCAATGCTTTTGTAAAATTAGAAGATGGGCTTGAAATATTAAATCAATTAGATAATGATTTTTATGCAATAAATTTTGATCCGGGAAATATGTTAACTTATGATATAAAGTTAAATTTAATAGAACAATCAATGAACTCTATTAAATATTGTAAATATTTTCATATTAAAGATGTAATTATTGAGGATGATAAGTTCAGGTTTACAGCTATAGGAGATGGAATGATTGATTATTGTAATATTGTTAGTCAATTAAAGCGTAGTAATATTCCTTGTAGTTTGGAAATTCCATTAAGGATATATCGGGAATTAGATTCTACGCCAAAAAAATTTGAACATAAAATTGATATTAATGTAATTGAAGAAACTTTAATTAAGTCTAGAAAATATATTGAGAATTTTATTTAGGAAATCTATATGGCAGATTTGAAAGAAATTGATTTATTGACCGAAATTGCAATTGCTTATTATGAACATGAATTAACACAAGAAGAAATTGCAAATAAATTTAATCTTTCACGAATAAAAATAGGTCGGTTACTTAAAAAGGCTAGAGAAGAAGGTGTAGTTGAAATTAATGTGAAATATCACCCGATTTATACTTCTCAATTAGAAAAAAGATTAATTGACGAATTTGGTATTCAAAGAGCGCTAATTGCTATAGATGAGCAAAATGAAACCGAACAGAGAAGGCAAGTTGCTGCGTTAGTAAGTTCATATTTGTCTCATACATTAAAAGATGGAATGACGATAGCAGTAGGACAAGGGCGTAATGTGGCGTCTGTAGGGGAACATATTGGTATTTTCCCTGCAAAATCTTGCAAGTTTATTTGTGGTATTGGTGGTGTGCAAAGAAATGGCGAACCTGTAGATGCTGATCATACTTGTAGAAATTTGGCTAGAAATTTTAATGGTATTAATGAAACTTTATATGCACCAGCTTACCTTGAAAATAAGGAGTTTAGAGATGTTTTTATGAAAAATGGAGTTATCAAAGAAACTTTGGATCGAGCAAGAAAGGCTGATATTGCATTAGTTGGTATTGGTGATATGAATGAAAATAGCTATATGGTGCAATTAGGTTGGTTTACACCTCAAGAAGTTACAGAAGCAAAAAGGAATTTAGGTGTGATAGGTGATATTGCCGGATATGGCTTTTTTAATTTGCAAGGTGAACCAGTTGATACAGTAATGAATGATCGGGTTATTGGGCTAAGCCTTGATGATTTAAGAGCAATTCCTTGTGTGATTGGTATTGCATCTGAAAGTAGTAAAGCAATGGCTATATTAGGTGCATTAAGAACAGGCATTATCAATATCATTGCAACAACGGCAAGTAATGTAAATACCATTCTTAATTTAACGAAAATGTAATTCTTTAGGAGAGTTTAATATGAAAATAGCGATTGGCTGTGATGAAGCTGCATATAACTTGAAAGTTGAACTGATGAAATACTTAGATTCTTTAGGGATCGAATACGATGATTTTGGTGCTAAAGCAGGCGATATTGTTTTATATCCTGATGTTGCTGAGGCAGTAGCGTTAGCAGTTTCTGAAGGAAAATATGAACGTGCTATTTTAACTTGTGGTACTGGTATTGGTATGTCGATTACAGCAAATAAAATTCCAGGAGTAAGAGCTGCTGTATGTCATGATGTTTTTTCAGCAGAAAGGGCAAGGAAGAGTAACAATGCGCAAATTATTTGTTTTGGAGAACGAGTAATTGGTGTTGAGCTTGCTAAATATCTATTAAAAACGTGGTTAAATTGTGACTTCTCTGGTGGTGGTTCTACACCTAAAGTAGCCAAGATTAATGAGATTGATCAGAAATATCATAAATGCTGATTTTTCAATAAAAATTTATTCAATAATTAATAATATACAATTGAGGGTACTTATGAAAAAGCTTAATTTTATATCGGTAACAGTATTATCAGCCATATTCTCTTCAAGCATTTTAGCTGCGGAAACATATGAATTAGCATTAAGTCATTATGGTTCGCCAACAGATACTGTAAGTAAAGCAACAGAATTTATGGCTAAAAGAGTTAAAGAATTATCTCAAGGACGAATTACTATTAAGTTACATCCCAATAGTGAATTAGGCTCTTCAGGTACCCAAATTGATGGAACTAGAATGGGGACTATTGATATTGTAGTGGTAGGGAATCCTTATTATACAACTTTTAATGAGCAGCTTAATTTATTAGATCTGCCGTTTTTATTTAGAAATGAGGAACATGTAGAAAAAGTCTTAAATAGTGATGTCGGAGAAAAACTGTTAGGGTCTTTAG
>NZ_JTJP01000056.1:0-1045 GCF_001678575.1 Gallibacterium genomosp. 1 | reverse complement strand
AGTCTTCCCTTGTTATTGTGTAGCCAGAATGCCGCAAAACTTCCATGCCTAAGCGAACTGTTGAGAGTACGTTTCGATTTCTGACTGTGTTAGCCTGGAAGTGCTTGTCCCAACCTTGTTTCTGAGCATGAACGCCCGCAAGCCAACATGTTAGTTGAAGCATCAGGGCGATTAGCAGCATGATATCAAAACGCTCTGAGCTGCTCGTTCGGCTATGGCGTAGGCCTAGTCCGTAGGCAGGACTTTTCAAGTCTCGGAAGGTTTCTTCAATCTGCATTCGCTTCGAATAGATATTAACAAGTTGTTTGGGTGTTCGAATTTCAACAGGTAAGTTAGTTGCTAGAATCCATGGCTCCTTTGCCGACGCTGAGTAGATTTTAGGTGACGGGTGGTGACAATGAGTCCGTGTCGAGCGCTGATTTTTTCGGCCTTTAGAGCGAGATTTATACAATAGAATTTGGCATGAGATTGGATTGCTTTTAGTCAGCCTCTTATAGCCTAAAGTCTTTGAGTGACTAGATGACATATCATGTAAGTTGCTGATAGGTTTCCAGTTTTCCGCTCCTAGGTCTGCATATTGTACTTTTCCTCTTACTCGACTTAACCAGTACCAACCCAGCTTCTCAACGGATTTATACCATGGCACTTTAAAGCCAGCATCACTGACAATGAGCGGTGTGGTGTTACTCGGTAGAATGCTCGCAAGGTCGGCTAGAAATTGGTCATGAGCTTTCTTTGAACATTGCTCTGAAAGCGGGAACGCTTTCTCATAAAGAGTAACAGAACGACCGTGTAGTGCGACTGAAGCTCGCAATACCATAAGTCGTTTTTGCTCACGAATATCAGACCAGTCAACAAGTACAATGGGCATCGTATTGCCCGAACAGATAAAGCTAGCATGCCAACGGTATACAGCGAGTCGCTCTTTGTGGAGGTGACGATTACCTAACAATCGGTCGATTCGTTTGATGTTATGTTTTGTTCTCGCTTTGGTTGGCAGGTTACGGCCAAGTTCGGTAAGAGTGAGAGTTTTACAGTCAAGTAA
>NZ_JTJP01000055.1:0-14789 GCF_001678575.1 Gallibacterium genomosp. 1 | reverse complement strand
AAAAAAACTATTAGGGACTGCTGATTTAGTGGATCACTACAGTTAGTAATCCAAAAAGCAATCCTTGTATATATTCGTTTGCTTCGTTTTTTTCTGGTGCGGAAAAAGCCAGTTGCCAATCCTCATTTTCACCTTCAAACTTTACGCTTGCAGTAGCTGTAACAGGCCCTTGATTTTTACTAAATTGCTTAAACAAATGACCTAAAATAGGTAGGGCGTAATTGCAATCACCCATCAACTCCCCAATCGTAAAGTTAAGCTCTTTTGGGGCGTCTGATAACATTTTTCCTGTTTCACTTTCCCACTTAACCCTCACTTCACCTGCCCTATCATTGCTAAAATCAAAGGTTACAGTTAAAACTAATGTAAAAGATTTCATCTTTACCCCCTTACTTGCCATCTTGTTTTTGGCAGTTGATTTTGTACCAGCTCCATATATACCCCAGCAGCAATATAATTACCTGAGTTAATGGCTTGCATTGCTTGTTGCAGTTGTCCGATCATCACATTGAGCTTTAATGCTAGCTCGTTTTGTTTTTGCGTTGTCATTGTTCACCTCGACTAAATGGTCGCACTTCCATTCGGTTACAGAATTTACTTCTTTCAATCGCATACTCGCAGTTAATCTCTTTTTTCGCTTTGCCGGAGGCAAGTTGCCAGTACAATGCGGCATCGTGGTATTGCTGCTTTTTCTCCAATTCTGCCGCCTGTTCGGCGTAGTCATAGTAGGCTTGGTTTTTCATTTTTTTGCTCCTGTTTTGTAGTTAAAACACTTTATAAACACGCCTTAAATCGGCTTTAAAGCGTGTTGAAAAGGGTTTTAAAATTGCTGAATCAATTTCATATATTCCTGTTGAGTAAATTGCTCAAACTCCCACAGGTCATACCCATCATCAGCATCAAATACTCCTCTTTGAATAATTAACGTTTCTCTTGCCTGATCCCAAGTAATCGAAACAATATCCTCTTTTCTAAGCCACACTGCTTTTTCGCCATCATCTCTAATACAAATAAAACTCATCTCTACACCTCCTGCTCAAACGGCGTAATAACAAAATCTTCTACACCTTTTTTGATGGTGATCCCTGTTACAGTGGCTGCAATGTCTGGCTCTGCTAACATTGCTTCTTTATTCGGCTCATCTTTGCTGCGGATAAAGCGACTTAAACCTAATTGGCGCAACCGTTCTAATACATCTTCCGCTTTGCGGATCAACACGCTCGGCGGACGTTGTTGCCACTGCACTTCGCCAGTATTGAAACTGCCTGTTTTTGTTTTTCCGTTGTTGGTAAGTTCCGCACGATTAGCCTCGCACCACACCTCGATTGCCTTTTGTAATGGCTTAATGCGTTCTTGCAATTCAGCAATTTGCGGAGCATATCTTTCTGTAATTGCGGCTAGTTCATCATTTTGATGTGTCGCAATACGTTGTAATTCACGCTGTAAATCACCCACTTGTTTAATTGCAGTTTCGACTTGTTCACGGGTTGTGTAGCGTTCAGTGTCGCTTTTTAGTCTGGTTTTTATTGCCATTGTTTATTCTCCTGTTAGCTCAAGGGTATGGTTATTAAAATCAGTATCGGGGTAATGTTTCTTGAGATATTCGTAAATCTCTTGCTCCTGTTCCGGACTGAGCGGCGTTTGAAATTCGCCGTGTTCCTTTTTCCATTCTTCGTTCGCTTGTTGTTGCCAACATACTTGATCATTGTCGGCGCATTGGGCTGTCGGTGCGTTGTTTTCTTGTTGGCAGGCGGTAAGCCACACCGCCAACCCGATCATCATTAGTTTTTTCATTGCACACCGCCTGTCATTTGTTGTTTCGCTTGTAAAATAAGGTCTAATGTCATTGCTGTGCCTTGCCCTTTGGCTGTCATACCTGCTAAACGTAGGTATTGAGTTAATGCACGTAATCCACCTGCTTTACCACCGATATCAAATAACACAGTCATTAAATCTTTATCGTTTATATCTAATCCCCAAGCACTGGCTATTGCTTTAATGTCTCCTTTGGTGCTGCCTTTAAATGCGGATGGTTTGCCTAAGCGAGACCAAAGGCGAGCATATTCGTGAGCTTGGTTGATTCCCCCTTGCATTCGGGTGTAAACCTTGTCATTGCCGATAAGAGCAAAACCCACATCGGCTTCTTCTTGGATAATTCTCAGCTCTTCCAGTGCGTCATAGGGTAAGTGGTCGCTTTCATCAACGATGACTAAACCATCTGTGCCTTTTATTTTTTCTGTGACTAAACGGCTTAAGCGGTCTTTACGGCGTGGAGCATCATTAATGCCAAGCGCTAACGCTAATTCATATAAAATAGCACTGAGCGTAGCTCTTGCTGGGCTTGCGGTAACCATCCACACGTTTTTATTCTGCGTCTTGTAAGTTTGAGCCGCTTTAGTTTTACCCACTCCACTTGCACCATAAATCGGGGCGATAATCTTGCAAATCTTTGCCATATCTAGTGCTTTAAACACTTTTTGAGCAGTTGGAATATCAATAAATGACGGTGGTTCAACGAACTCTTTAACCTTTTTTTCTTGTGCGGCGAGCCAACCGTGCAAGGCTTTTTGGATGCTTTCGTTATCACCCGCATAATTTCCTTTAAGATACGCACTTAATGCCCCTGCATTAATGCCCGCTTGTTGTGCCAGCTCACGCTGGGTGAGTTTTTTGCTTTCGACTATTTGTTTAATTTGTTGGATTAATGTCATAATGGTGCTCCTGTTTTCTTTATAAAAATAAATTTATGTCTTACTGTAATAATTTCTCTTCATTTCTGAATATTCAGCAGGATGAATTTGAAACCCTGATCAACAACACCGCAAAACAGTCATCAGTTATCCTTGCTGGACTAAATCCCGAAATAATGAAACGTTTATATCGTTTCTTATTTTTAAATTGCTCAACCTCTATTCATCAATTAGAAATAGATTGGCATCACTATCGGAAAACTTTCATTGGTATAAAATCTGAACAAGAGCAAACCGATTACCTTAAGCAATTATCAAAACATTTTGGATTTAGGGTAGAGTTAATTATTTCCCTTTTACTTTATCTACAATGGCGTTTTGTAATGCGATTAGATATTCTTGAAGAATGCCTTTCATTGACGGATAACTTGATTCGAGACGAACAAGCTCTTCAGCCAATTCCCACTTTCTTGCGAGAGTTGACAAACATTCAGTGCGCCATTGATTTTCAACTTCCTGATTGGATGGATGAGTTTGACGACCCCGCATTTTTTCAATCATTTTCAAACCGATAAGAAGATGTGGATCAAATTCATCACAAGAATGGTTTAAATTGGTTTGAATGGCTTTTGCTAATCTTTCAGATAACATTATTTTTTCCTCACTTAACTCGGCTTTAAACTTGGTTTAAAGCCCTTTTTCTTGTTTCAATAACGCTAGCCCTTTCTGCCAGCCTTGTTCAAATTCGTCTATTTCGTCGTCTGCCAACACTTCCACTTTGCGCACGGTGTTGCCTTGTTGTTGGATCATTTCAATAATCTTCGGCTCCAGCGGTTCTTCCTCCTCAAACTCAGGTTGGTAACGTGCCGCTTCTTTGGCGTTCATTGTTTGTAATGCTTTGGCAGACATCTTGTTGCCTTTAACCCATTTGCGTTTTGCATTGTTGTATTCTCGTCCTGTTGCTTTATCGCCAAATCCTACTTTTTCGGTACATATCGCTTCGGCTAAATAAGCACCGGCTAGACTGTACACATAGACCGTGCCGTGTAGGTTGTTTGGATCAAATTTCACGATCACTTTTTTATGATTAGAGGCAATCAGATCGGTGGCGAGATAACGGTTTTTGCGGTTATGCACTTTCCCACCACAGTTAAGCTCAAATGTGCCGTCTTTTTTCAGGGTAACGGCTTCACTCATTAGCATTAATAAGCGGAGCTGTTCGCTACTGGCGGTGCGGATGTGGGCGTTGGTATAATCACGCTCAAATATTTGATTAAAGCTGTATACCCCCTGACACATCTCGGTTTCTCGCCCCTCGCGTTCATTAAAAGCGCGGATACCATCTTCTAGCGCAAGGATAAAATCTTCATAACTGACACCGTCTTTCCCACCGTTGTAGTTGTCGGGCTTGTTGTAGATATTGTCGCCAGCGTGGTAGCCTGCTAATGTCGGGTGTTTATCCACTAACTCGCCTAAGCCACCGTGTGAAAAGGCACGTTCGATTGGTTTCGCTTGTCCGTGCCCCTTGCCAAACTGGATAGATGTCCAGTAAAGCTCAATGCCGAGCAGTGGGATAATACCGACTACATCATCTTCTTTAACTTTAAAGCGATAACGGTTTTTCACACCTCCGGTCATCCACTTATTGGCGGCAGCACGGGTGTTGTCGATAGTGAGCTTGCGAGGAATACCGTATTTGTAGATCACGTCCATTAGACTTAGGCGTATAGTGTCGCTGTTTTCGCTTAAGTCAGTGCGGTAGGCTAAAATTTTGCGAGTGCGAATGTCTTGCCAAATCCACGTTTTCGGACGCACGATGTCGCCGTTGTGCCAACGCACGAACACGTTATGTTGATAACCGTCGCCATTGATCCATTCCATTGCTTCAATTTCTGCCACACTGCGTTGCATTGCAGGGTAGAGACGACTTAAGGCGTGTTCGCCCTCGCGTAAGTAGATCTGTTGTGCTAATGGCACTTCGCGTTCTAGCTTGCGTTTCACCGTTTGACTTGATGGAATAATCCAACCTTGCTCTTGTGCGGCACGTTGCAGGCGGTAATAGCAAACATTAAAAGCTGGCTTTTCATTTCGTAAATAATCCGCTTTAAAGGCTTCCCACGCTGCCTCAGTAAATTCCGCTTCACCTTGACGGCGTTTGGCATATTTCTTGTCGAGCAGCAACGGCAACCAGTCAGACGGTTCAAACGCTTGCACATCATAAAACCAGCGTTTAATCGTTCCTGCTGATTCGTTGTACTCATTCGCTACCAACGCAATCGCTTTTTGACTGGTTAGCCCCGTTTCTTTTAAGGCGGCAATCGCTTTCACAATCGTCAAACGATATTGCGCCACGCTTTTTTGCTTGTCGCTGGCGTTTTGCCACGGCGCCCAGATGACATCCGGCAGATAGTTGAGGCTTTTCGGCGCGGCTACCGACACCGGCTTGTTGGCTTGCGCTTGTTTTAAAATGATCTCCGCTTGTACTTCTTGGGGAAGGGAGGTTAGGGAGTATTCGTAACTTACGCCACGTTTCCCAGTTACTTGACGTTTTTCCCAATTTTCTAATTTAGCTCGCTTATTAATACCCTGTGGGGTATTTGGTAACGATTTAAATTCCGTTAGCTGTTGCGCAGAAAACCATTTTTCCATAATTTCATTCCTATCCTATGCAGGGTAACGTGATGGCCAGATCTCTTCTGGTTTCAATCCAATAAAATCACCAATAATTTTTTCGCCTTTTGGATACTTTCTTTCTAAAGCGTTTCCCAATGTGCGCGGGTGTAATCCTGCTTCCACTGATAGCTGCGCGAGGGTTTTGCCCCGTTTTCTAATCGCGGCAATAATGTCAGCCCTATGCATATCCTGTTTCTTCTTTTTCATAATGTGCTATCCTTACTCCGTCGGTTAATTTTTAAGTGTTACTCTTTGGAAACTTTTAGAAACTATACACTTAAATTTTTAGAAACTCAAGAGTTTCTGAAAAGATTTCTTTTAATTTTTGAGTATCCTTTAAATATCAATAACTTAACGTGTATTTCTTTTTGAGATCTTGAGTTTCTAAAAATAGATTTTATGAGAAACAAAAAAGAATGGTTTTCTGCGAATGAATTGGCTGGGCTAAAAGGATTGCCTTCAAGTCCGCAAGGCGTAAACAAGCGCGCCAGAACGCAGAAATGGCTAAAAAGAAATAAAGAAGGGGTTCAGGGCGGGGCTGTGGAATATCACTATTCTAGCCTGCCCGAGGAAACACAAAGAGTTTTGGGGTTTTCGTCACATCTCAAAATTGTATCGGACAATACGCCGGCAAATCTAATAAACGCTGGTATTGATGTGAAAACGCTAACAGACTCAATAGAAACGCTTGAAGAAGCCTTAAAAATTACGAATAGAACAATGCTGCCCCGTAAGAAAGCTGAATTAATTATCGCTATTTATGATTTATTAATCGCGAAAAAACAGGGCAAGGAAGTCGTTTTAAATCTTATTAAATCCATAGCTTGAGGTGCTCCAATGTCAGATGATAAGATCATTCAGTTGTTTACTAGAAACTCTATGCCGAAGAAACGCCCGCAAAGGCAAAATCTGGTATCCAAAAAAAGTAATTCTATTAAAGGGGACAATAACATCATCTTTATGGACAACCAGTCAGTAAACCTAAATTTAAATGTGAGTCCGCCTAGAACAACAGTAAAAATCCAAAAGAATCATAGTCATATTGACGATTCTACAACTTATAAAATCAAAGAAATTGTGGATCACTTAGTCGAGAAAGAAGTGGCGAGTGGAATGTCTACACAGCAAGCCTATGCTAAATGGTATGGTGCTTTAAAGAAACGTTATAGAGTAACTAGTTATACCCTTATTCCAGCCTATTTAGGAAATGAAGCTATTTCTTGGTTACAGCAACAATCTGCTATAAAAAGAAGTAAAATATCAAAAAATAACAATAAGTTATATAGAAACGAATTATATTCTGCAATTTATGCTAGAGTTAATAATTTAGGGCTAAGTAAAGGAGAGTTATATAATATAGCCTTTAATAAATTTAATAAGAGAATCTCTTCCTTAACACAACTAAGCGATGTATCACTGAAACGTTTATATCAATTTATTATGGGACTATGAAAGTTAGACCTTCTTAAACTCAATTTAAACGCTTTAATACTGTCGCAGATTTAGTGGCAAGAAAGCAGCATTTTTATAGATCTGTCGCAAATCATTATTTCTTACCAAAAATAAGGGGCTTATCTACAAAGCCCCATTTCTCTAGGTTTCTCGCCCACTTATTCCAACATTTTCCAACCAATTCCCTAATTTCTTTTTGTCTCATATTTGGTGGATCTGTACAGCGAATCTACAATATCAAATTACTTATGGGCAGGAGGAATAAACTATGGCAACACAAACCACGCCTTTTCAAGGCACAAAATTTTACATCGGCAAAGGCGTTGAAGCGGAGAAAAATATCACCGCGTGCGAAATCACCCCCAATGCCAAAATCACCGTTGCTAATAGCGGTTACAAAAAAGGGGATTTGCTCTGCATTACTGGGCTTGGCTCACTAGACGGTTACTACCCTGTTAAAGATGTGCAAACCAACGACATCACGCTTGCCGATGAAGTAGATTGGACGGGGCAAGATAAACCAACCGTCTTTACCAATGCCAAAGTGGCTCGTGTTACTTGGTCTTCTAACTTCTGCGCCATTAAAAACATTGAAAAAGATGGCGATACGCTTTCGGAAGAAGACGTTACCACAATGTGCAGTGAGGGAACAGAAACCGAACCGGGCGATATTGAGTTTGGTAATGTAAAACTCACATTCTTCTGGGCGCCAGCTACCGCAATGCAAGCGGATTTACGCAAGAAGTTCTACGGCAAAGAAACGTTCCCGCACTTGATTGTGTTCAAAAACAATCAAGGCTCGCTCTATGGCACAGGCTTTATTCAAACCAGTACCAACATTAGCGGTGAGGTCAAAGGCAAGTTTGAATCAGGCGTCACCATTAAACAATCTAAACGCGATTATTTATTACCAGTTTAATCAACGGAATACCTATCAAAAATAACCGCTTGTCGTAAGGCTAGCGGTTTTTTTATATCTAAAAATAGAGGGCATTATTATGCAACTTGCGAACCCAGAGAATTTTAAACAGTTTGTACAAATTAAAGATAACAGCACGGTAACCACTTCTGAGATTGTGGCAAAAGTGTTTGGAAAGCGACACGATAACGTTATTCGTGATATTCGAGCTATTCTACAAGAATGTGATGAGGATTTTGCAAACCTCAATTTTGAGGTTTGTTTTAAAATCAATGAGTTACAAAATGGAAAGCCTCAACCTTATTATAATCTGACCAAAAATGGATTTATTCTTCTTGTAATGGGCTATAAATCCAAAAAGGCAATGAAGATGAAAATTGCCTATATTCAAGCCTTTGATTATATGCAAGCAGAGTTAGCCAAAGGCACTAAGGGATTACTGGAACAGTATTATCAATTATTAGGTGAGCATAACGCAGAAAAACAATTTGCCAGCCTTTGTGGTCAGGGATTAAGTCAATGGAAAGAGAAAAAACCGCTACTTGAGGCAACACTTCGATTATTTGAAGACAAAATGCAAATTGAACTTCCACTTTTAGCAAATCAATAAGGAGATTAATAATGAACAAAGGCACGAAAGCAACTTTACTCGCAATTAAACCCACATTGAAACCGTTTGAACTCAATGGCAACACTTACTATATCCGCTCTTTTACTGTGGGGGATGTGAATCGTGAAGTGTTTGAATATCAAAATTGGCTGAAAGCCCAAGCCACCGCACAAGGCATTGAGTTAAATCTGAATGATGAAGATGCGCTTGCCAAACAGCTTGAACCGATTGCCGATAAATACCGTCTTGCACGTAATCTTGCTATCAAATTATGCGATGAAAAAGGCAATAACTTGTTCGAACCTGACAATATCGAAGATTTAGAAGCCATTTTAACCCTTGATGACAGCGTACTTACCGCCTTTAATCAAGCCGAAAATGCAGATACCCCAAAAAACTCACCGCCCGACGCAAGTTCCAATTAACCTTATCCCTTGCGTTGGGCAAAACGCTATCAGAAATCGAAGCAATGCCTGAAAGCCACTTGCAAGAATATGAACAATTCTACCGAGAACAGCCTTTCGGGCTATGGCGTGAGGATTATCGCACTGCACAAATTGCCTACTTGCTAGCAGCGATTAACAGCGATCCAAAAAAAGACAGCCCAAAACTCACCGAGTTTATGCCGTTTTTTGCAGATCAAAGTGCGGTGGAAAATAGCCAAGATTTTGATGATGGTAGTGAGATGTTTTTGGCTCAAAGATAAAAAAATCGTGTGTATGTATTGGTAGCAGGCGTAGTGCTTTGCTTGACAAGTGCGCCTGCTTGTCATTAGAATGACCGCAAAATTTAGTAGATTAGTGACAGTAATCATTTGTTCTTTGACATCAACTAAACAGACAAAAAGCTTACCAAATAATTTGAGTAGGCTTTTTCTGTTTATAAAAAAGGGGAACTATGTATGAAAAATACCGTATTAACACCTACAAAAACACGCAACTTATCTCCTGAGCAATATTTAATGGAAACCAAGAAAAATAAGGTATCGAATAATATTGAGCGAGTTAAATTTATTCCTCCAAAAGCTAACTCACGAGGTTATGGCTCTTTTCAAGTAACATATAAAATGCCGGTATTGGTGGCACGATGAAAAATGAAAAACAAAATTTTCCACAAGTAGCTAATCAGGAAGAAATGTTTCAGGAGTTTATTAAACTTCAACAGCAGGAACTCATTCTGAAGAAAGAGGAACTTAGCGTTCGTAGAGAAGAAATTCAAGCGAATGAAAGATTAGCAAAAGCCTCCATTGAAGCAAAACAACAAACCGATTTAAAACACGGTGATATTTTTACTCTTTTACAAAAAGGGAAATTATGGCTTACTGCATTGATTGCTTTGTTTGTATTGATTATTGTTATTTATGCAATGTATTCTAATAATACAGGCTTTGCCTTAGAAATTCTTAAGATAGGCGGAGCGTTATTGGCGGGTTATTTTGCTGGATTTGGACGAGGTAAAGCTGTTGTATTGGAGCGACAGCAGAAAGAAAATCAAGACGATTAATATTAGCCCAACAAATGTTGGGCTTTTTATTGCTTGCTAAATCTCAAGTGCTAGTACATTGTGATGTGATCCAGATCACTTCAAAACTCCTCTGATTTTGGTATGATTAACACCCATTTTTTAGTTTAGGGGTTAATTATGAAAAAAGTGTTGTTTCTTTATCTATTACCTACTATTAGCTTTGCTCAATCCAGCATAGAGACTTGTTCAGATATTAAAGACAACCAGCAAAGTGCGGAATGCTATTTGGAGTTATTAAATAAAAATCCTTCTATGGAGGAGCAATTAATCATTAAAGAAAAAATAGATGAGTTAACCAAAAAAGTTAGCGCTCAGCTTCGTGCTTGGAGTTATAACGAAAATAAAGATAAAATGAGAGGCACAAGTTCTTTTATGGCTTCAATAGCTTCTCTAAATGAAATTAAACTGCATGCTTCATATGATACGGCAATGTTGGGATTGGCATTAAGGAAAAATACTAACGGGAATGATGTAATATTAGCTCTTACAGGAGGGATATTTAACTGTAGAATTGATGGTTGTAAAATATCGGTTAAATTTGATGAGGGTAATATTGAAAGCTATAAAATGGTTGAGTCATCAAGTGGAAACTCTAAAACATTATTCGTATTAGGAGATAAAACGATAAAGTCTTTTGCTTCAAAACTCAAAAAAGCAAAGCATTTAATTATTGAAGTTCCAATATATAATTATGGTAATGCCCAATTTGAATTTAATGTTGAAGGATTGAACTGGGAGCATTTTTAGGAGTTAATTATGAAAACTACAGTGACAGAAGAAATCACAGAAACGTCACCAAAAGAAAATAATTCGGCATTAATTTTTTTGGTTGGGTATTTTATGTAGGTGCGCTTGCCTGTATAGGTTATGGGCTTAGCAAAATTTTTAAATATAAAAATTTTGGAGAAAATTTATCAAGTCTCAATGTTAATGCTTATGTAGGTGGGGACGCTTATAACTATATAATAAATGGAACATATTCAACAACCTATTGTGTAATAGGTGCTGTTTTGGCTATCATAGGTAGTACGTGCTTTATAGTGAACGCTATAAATAAACGTTAAAACTAAGCGATATGAATTATATAAACCCTGTTGACCTCAACAGGGTTTTCTTTTATATTATTCCCATAGGTGTCGTAACCTACAACCAAAGGCGGTAATCCGCACCCGACAGCATAGCGGTTTTTTTATGCGTAAAATTTGTGTTTCTCCTTATCTCATAACGAATTGAACGCACATATCACTCTATGCCGAGAGGGCGGAGAATAAAATACCCGAAAGGGAAATAATCCCAGCCGTTCCTTTGGCGGTTTACGAACCTCTTGGCAACCCAACTTAAGGACTAGAAGTGCAATTTGTCGAAACAAGTGAGAATAACATCACTTATATTCATACCGAATTTAATATTGAAAATGTAACTTATTTAGCCATTTTTTCAAAAGATGATGAAACGTTATTTTTCTTTAACGATGACGTAAATATAACAAAATACATTCATCATCGTCAGGTATATTCTATTAAATTTCTTGTGAAAGATTATCTTGAAACAGAAAATGATGACTTGTACGCCCCACCGTTGGATCATAAATTTGGCAAAAAACAAATTGTTGAATTAAAACAAAAACTTGAGGAAATTGTTTATCAGCATTATTTAAGGTTTAAGCCTGATTGCTATGTTTTTGTAGGGGAACGCCCATCATTAATCAGAATGTATAAAAAACTTTGTGCAAACCCAAGCGATTTTATGGTAAACTTTAAGCCAATAACGGATTTAGGCAGTCATAGAGATTGTTTTGTGATAAAAACCCCATCCTACAAGGAGGAATAAAATGATGAAGAAAACGACCGCTGCCGAAATGAAAAAACAAGCAGCCCAAAAATTTAAAAAAGCGTATCAACAAGCAAAAAAGAACGGTTCGTTAAAAGAAATTTCGGAATAACGTCTTAGAGTGATCATCATCGAAAGATGAGCTTTTATGCCTTAGAGCAATCAACCCCTATCAATGAAAATTGGTAGGGGTTTTTCATTTGACAATCTAAATTTATTTCATTACTATTAACTCCATAGGTGTCGAAACCTACGTTAAGCGGTAATCCGCAACCAAAATCCAATGCGGTTTTTTTGTATCTAGAATTTGGCGTTTCTCCTTTTCTCAGCCGATTTTAGTAAACGAAAAACGGTATATTGCTCAATGTCGAGAGGGCGAGGAATACAATACCCGAAAGGGGAATAACTCCAGCTTCTTAACGGGCTTTCGAACCTCTCGACGCCCTACTTTTTAAGTAGGCAAATTATTCGAAAAATCGTTAAGGGGTCAATTATGACTAATCAAATCTCAACTCAAGCAATCACTTTCTACGGTTCAGAACTCGTTACTTTAAAAGTTGAAAATGTAATCTATACAGCAGTTCGTCCTATTGTGGAAGCTCTCGGTTTATCGTGGAGTACACAAAAAAGAAAGCTAGATAATTCAATGAATAAATTCAAGTGTGTTCATATGAACACGGTTGCAGAAGATGGAAAAATACGCGAAATGCTTTGTATGCCAATCCGTAAACTGAACGGGTGGTTATTCAGTATTAATCCTGAAAAAGTTCGTCCAGATCTAAAAGAAAAGGTTATCTGCTATCAAGAAGAATGTTTTGAAGCACTTTATAATTATTGGAATAAACCAAAACAGCAAACTTTCCCCCTTGCCGAAGCCGAAGCAGACGAAGAAGCCATCCGCATCATTGCCAACCTGTATCACTCGCTCCGTGGGGCGTTCGAAATGGGTGAAAAAATTCGTAAGCAACATCCTTACTTTGCTAAAGAAATTGATAAAACCATTGGCGGACATTATTTATACAACCTTAATCACCCAACTGAACAAGCCTTAGAAAAAGCAAAGCGATACGTCCACGCCAAAAGCGAACGCATTATGTTCATCAAAGGAATGTTAAGCCTGCTTGACGAACAACCACAACCGAAGCGACTAGCTAACTTCTAAAAATTCAATAAAAACCGACCGCACTTTAGTTTAAGTGCGGTTACAGGAGAACCAAATGAAACGAAATTGGGAGCTTATCCGCAAAATTTTGTTCAAACTTGAGCAAAAGGTTGATGATACGCCGTTGGATAGTGAGAGTATAAAAGGCTTTCCGCCTGATGTAGTGGCATATCATTATCAACTGTTGGCACAGGCTGAACTGATTTGCATTGAAGATAATTCTACAATGGGCGATGCGGATTTTGTGGCAAAAAATTTAACGTGGCAAGGACACGAATTTCTTGACAAAATCCGTAGCGACACAGCGTGGAATAAAATTAAACAAATCATTAAAACCAAAGGGATTGATTTATCTTTTGAGGCAATCAAATTAGCGGGGAAAAGTTTATTGATTTCTTTATTGAAATAGCTTGACTGCCCGTGGGGATTTGGTAGATTGAACTTATGAATAGGAGGTGGGCGATGAATGAATTTAGTACCTTTTTTGTTTTAGCAATGATAGGTTTTAAGCGAATATTTGCGTTTATTCTGCTTGCTGTTGTTGGTTTCGTTTATGTCCATTATGGTGTAAAATTGATCGACTTAATCCCATTAAGTGATGAATATTATCGTGGTCTGCTATATGCGCTAATTTTACCGAGTATTCCCTTAATATTATGTATTATTTGGATTATTAAGATTTTACGTGATCCAACACTAACCAAAGAAGAAAAAATAAATCGATTATTTGGTCGATATTGAATAATCCGTTGATTGACATAAGCTCGCTACGGCGGGCTTTTTTTATGGGAGGAATTGACGTCCTTAGGTAAGTTCAACATTAATTTAAATTTGGAAACAGCTGAATTTCAACAGGGATTAGATAAATCTACTAATCAAACAAGAAAATTTATATATAACCCTTGAGTTATGATAGTGTGCTATGTTATGCTTGTAATATAAATTAAAGGTTATGAATATTTTTATGTTTGAGTTACTTTTTCACCCTGAAGCGATGGAGGAGATTAAAGCGTTATCGCCAATAATGCAGGCTAAGGCGTTGAATGCACTTGATAAACTTGAGGAAAAAGGAAATCAATTGCGTTATCCGCATACTCGCATAATTAAAGATGGTTTATTTGAGTTGCGAGCAGGAAGTAAAGATATATCAAGGACATTTTTCGCTTTTGCTGTGGGGAAGAAAATTTATATTTTGCGTACTTTTGTGAAAAAATCACAAAAAACACCAGCAGCAGAGATTGAACTCGCTTTTAAACGATTGGGAGAAATGACAGATGAAAGTACAAGCCGTTAGTTATAAAACTGTAAAAGAGACTTTGTTAAAAAACAAAGAAACCAAGGCACTTTATATTCAAGAGAAACGTATTGAAGAGTTACAAGCTTTACTTGTAGAGTTACGACAAAAAGCTGGGTTGACCGTATCAGAAGTTGCAATGAGAATGGGGGTAAGCCAGCCAGCAGTCAGTAAATTAGAGAAAAATGCTAGCCGTGCGTCTTTTATAACATTGCAACGTTATGCGAACGCTTGTGGAGCTGAGTTGCATGTTGGGGTAGGTAGATAAGATAAGCATTTTCTTTGCTGAAATAACTTGACTGCCCGTGGGGATTTGGTAGATTGGGTATTAAAGTTTAGGAGGGAATATGTCAGATTTAATGTTTTTCATTCGAGGATTGCTAGGCTTTTTTTGGTCGCTGATTATCTTGCCTCTACTTTTTTTAATCCTAATAGGCTTGCTTATTGCAGGAATGGTTTATTTTGATATTAGCATTCCTTGGTGGGGGGCTTTAATTATCGCTTTTTTCTTAGGTGCTATAATTAATGGATTTAAAACTCCACAAAATAAATAAATTCCTTTATACGATTATAAAAACCTTGCTCTTATAGCAAGGTTTTTTATGGAGAAAATTTTATGTCAAATTCACTCGGTG